>CAUZVL010000099.1:0-4998 GCA_963583355.1 Candidatus Thalassarchaeaceae archaeon | reverse complement strand
CCACTCGCATCGCTCAAAGTCGCGGCATCAGCATCCCAATAATCGAAAGCAATTCGGGTATTTGATCGGTAAAAGGTGATGCTTTCACCTGCTCCAATCGTTGTATTCCAGCCGATTCGGCACGGTGGACTACCTCCATCGGTTCGGTCGTCTAAAATCCAATCCGATATATCGACATCAGCTGTACCGGTATTAGTGAGCATTATATATTGGTCGCTTGGATTACCGAAATCACCATCACCATTCCAATCTGTTCCATTGTAATCCTTGCCTGAGGCAGATGCTAGTATTTCCTCGATGATAATTCCGCCTTCGGCGGAGACCGGAGTAACTGGAACCATTGCCAGCAAGAGAAGGGCGACAACTAAAGCAAGACGCATGATGTTGGTGTGAGGGGTAAAGCACAAGAACCCACCCCTTCTTCAATCATCATGTTATATCTGGATTTAGAATACTTTTTATCAACTTTATTATCACCAATCCTATTAGCACAGATCTGTTCTCTAGGTTTCATTATGACCGATACTGGGCAATATGGATTTGAGGGCCGAACTTGGAAACTATATCTTGTCGATAAGGGCTGGATGGTTCTCGCAATCATTATTTCAGGAATTTTACACACATACTTGTGAAGCAAAGACAGAAAAAGGCCCTTCTATGCCATTGGGGCATGCGTCGGGCACTAATGTTGTTAGCAGTCCTGATGCCCGCCATGTTTGCAGGTTGTTTTGGCGAAGATGAAATCATCGACCTAGTCGATGACACCAGTGCTTTTCCGCACCCTTGGGAAAGGGCAGAACTGCAATATACCGATTCTGATGTTTTTAGTCGAGTTACCATCAACGGCACATTCGATATCGATTCTGTTCGTTCGATTTATGTTGATGTTCCTACAATCACCGCCGCCGATGGCGGTGCTGGATTGACAGGTGATGCCGTGGTCCACTTTGGACTATGGTTACCAATTATCGAGGGGTGCGATTGGGAAGCGGCTGAAATTCCGACCGAATGCCAAGTTCCAGTTATCGCTGAAGTCGGCCCATATTACGATGATGGCGATGTCGCAGCGGTTGAACCTGCAGACCGTCTTGGTAGATTTTTGATTGAAAATTATGTTCCACACGGCTACGGGGTCGCACAAGTTAGCGTATTTGGGACCGGAAATTCCAACCATTGTATGGACTTGATGGGCACTGACGAACAACGCGGAATAGATGCTGCAGTCGAATGGCTCGGCATCCAGCCTTGGTCAAATGGCAAAGTTGGACTTATCGGGAAGTCTTACGATGGTAGCACCCCATGGCAAGCGGCGACCTTTGGTAATGAACACTTAGCAACTATCGTTCCTATGAGCGGACTCATCGGAGTTCACGATTTGATGTGGAGAAACGGCAGTATGGAAGCGAGAGGTGCGATAATGCACAATGGGGTTTACGGATCTTTTGGAATTGATGGTGATGCTGATGACCCAGATAATTTCTGTGAAGGTTATTTGGAGGGCTATGTAAACGGCCCGGCTGCATATTTTACTGGCGATATGGTTACTTATGCAGGTAATGATTATTGGACTGAGCGCTCATTTTTAGATCGAGTTTTAGAGAATTATAATGGCTCTATTTATATTATTCAAGGAATGCAAGATTGGAATGTAGACCCACATATGGCCTTCCCAACCCATCAACTTGCTGAGGATGCAGGAATTGAGATCAAGACTCTTGCCGGACAATGGAATCATAATTATCCCGACCGACCAGACCATTCTGAACTACCTAATGGCCGAGGAGCCGAGGCTTATCCGTACACTTTGCGCTGGGATTGGGCTGATGAGATGTTATATTGGTTCGATTGGTATCTCAAAGGAGAAGGTGAAGCCCCAGCGCTCGGAGTTGAAATTCAAGATAATCGCGGCGGTTGGAGATTCGAATCGACATGGCCTGCTATGGACACGGATTTTATGGAAATCACAGTTGGAGATTTAAGCCCATCTGGTGCTATTGTTGGTGCAACTCAAGGCCAAATCACCTTTAGTTACGGCCCATTTGAGCAAGATATTTACATGGCCGGAATGCCAACTCTCCACCTTAGTGCAACCCCTCATTCAACCAATAATGGCCATGTATTTGTTGAGATGAGCGACGATAATGGGATGCATCTTGGCCATGCGGTAATGGACTTACGTTTCCATGCCGGAGGTAGAGACGGAGTGATCGAAATCATTCCATTCACTTCGGTTACCGCTAAGATGGAATTCATGCCAATGGATATTTTCCTCTCAGAAGGTGAATCCATTCACTTTACAATTACTCAAACCGGTGAGGATTATGTTCCAAGCCCTGCAGCATCTGGTGATTTTTCGATCGATTGGACCACCTCAACTCTGACCCTTCCATTGGTGTCACGAAATTGTGATGACCTATTCCAAATACCAATGCATACATATGGTGAAGAGGCGTCTAGAATCTGTTGAGAATCGAGGAGAATACCTTTTTGGCTTCACCGTTAGACCTCTCAACCAATCGTCGTACGATTAATTCTGGAGTTGAACGAGCAAGATGATTCCTCTTTGGGGTTCGGTCCACTATCAATTCTAGGTTTTCATCTAAACCACTCGCTTCGATGCCATCGGTGCGTAAGTTTTTGCCTGCTGCTTCGATTATGGCCGGTGCTAAATGGGTGACTAATAACATAGAAGTGGCTGGATGGTTTTCTGCTGCTTCAAGCATTCCTGCGATAATTCTAGAACCCGCCCCGGGTTCGGTTATCGCTTCTAATTCATCTGCTAGAATTAATTTGGAATTGGTATTTGATACAACATCTGCCAGTTGCAATAAAGTTTGTTCCAAAGCGCCGGCAGATTGGGTTCCACCTGCTTTTGCTAAAACATGTAAAGATTCGATTCTACCAATTCGAGCGCTTTTGGCCGGGACTGGCAAACCCATATGGGCCAATATAGCACAATGTGCGAGCAAATCTAACATGGTGGTTTTCCCTCCACTATTGGCTCCTGTTAAGAGGGCAATAGATTGGCGATCGCCTTTGTCCGCACAATTTCCTAAGCCATAGCTAACGGGGTCAGGTTCACAATTTAGCAACAAATGTCTTCCACCTTTAATCGAGATGCCGTGGTCGCAAATCTCGGGCATTACCGCATCGACATCACGGGCCCAGCGCCCGATGGTAAGCCATTGGTCTAATTCAACCAATTTTCTTAAACCATTTTCACATTTTGATTTGAGAGGGGCGAATCTTCGAGCGAGTGAAACCAATCTCTCAGATTGACTAGATTTGAAGAGATCCTCAAGTTCGTTATCGATTTTGTCCAAAATGGAACGATCGGTTTTAGTCGGCCATTCTGGCTTGAATATATTGCGAGGGCATCTTAGGCCTACTCGACTAAGAAAAGTTGCTAATTCGTCAGTCGCAGTTTCAATGGCTAGTGTTATTGCATCACTGGTTTGGCGGGCTAATTTACGCTGAAGTGCACCTGTATCGGCCAATGCTTCAAGCATATCTGCACCGCTTAAATCCAGTTTTACATTCTGCATAGATTCATCAACTTCGGTTTTTATTTGTGACTCCAATTTTTTTGCTAAGGGCCAAAGTTGATCTCGGACATCGTTGATGGCTTCCCCATCTGAACCATCGGATAATTCATCTAAGAGGGGGCCAAGACTTGGTATTCTAATTTGGTTAAATTGCTTCAGAAATCCTTCTCCTTCTGGCAAGGTGGTGAGCAGCCTCAGTGATTTTTCATTATTTTCAAACCATGCTACGCATTTTTCCGGGAGAATTAATTCTTCATCCGAACCTTCTGGTAGAACTACCCACCCCTCCGGAGGTTTGATCGGTGCACCTTCTCCAATCCAAGAAACCTGTTTGAACACAGTGTAATCCTTCCAAGTTTCAGCCGAAGAAGGCGTTAAAACCCGGCAATAGCGTTTGAGATTTTCCATTGGCTTTGCGCTTACAACAACCCGTTCATAATGTTCTGACTTTTCAATTGGCAAGGATAGATTTTCAATTAGATAATCACATGACATAGCACTTGTTATTAGTTCTCGACGTAAGTTGAAATTCTTTAGTGGCATCAAGGATTTAATGCGGGTCTTCGTCGATGGGTTTATCGCTTTGTCAGCAATAAAAGTAACCAATTCTTTATGTAAGTTTTGTGACTCTTTGGTTGCAAGAAAGCCCTCATTTCCATTGATAGCTCTCGCTAAAGATTCTGCACGTTTCAAAGAGACTCCATCGACCTCGGCAATTACCGCGGTTTGCCCATCTTTTAGCAATTGTAAGACCTTATGTTCCGAGCCAAAATGTTCTGTCAATTTCCCAGCCAATCCTAAGCCAACCCCGGGTAGTGATTTCAGAACCATATTGATTTATTGAATGCCAAGGGCTTTTGAAGATAGGGGTGACCAAAGGGTTCTCATCCATTATTCGCTAATTGTCAGGAGAGGGTGGGCCATAGATTGGCATCTCGACCTCTACTGCAAACAGCGGGTCGCCATCTGAAGAATCATGGTAAGCGACCACAACTCCGCCATCGCGAAGAATTGCCATCGAGGCGAAGTCAAAACGAATATCATTTCCAGCCCCACTTGTCGAATCTAGGTCACCAAGACCGATGTAAGTGATAGTATCGGGACTCATGTCTTGAGAGTATTCACGCACATGGTATAGCGTATCGACATCTGGACCATCCGCATCCTGATAGCGTACATTGAGTACGAAGAGATCCAATTCACCATTGGCTTGGAATTCCCATTCTTCAATAGAAGCCCAATGTTCTTCGCTATAATTTTGTGTTGCCCAAGAAACACCACCATCCCAAGAAAGATAATGGGTAAAGGAATTCCCATCCAAACTTACACAATGTAATGCTCCTGCTGAATCGATTTGACAATATTCGGAGGGAAATTGAACATCGTGTTTATTCCAATTTAATGATGTATCTAAGTAGGCTGAAGTCCCATCTGAAAAATATTTTGGAAAATA
>CAUZVL010000098.1:0-5013 GCA_963583355.1 Candidatus Thalassarchaeaceae archaeon | reverse complement strand
CTATTTAAGGGAACAATGGTTCGGCAAGAGCCACATTCCGCCATCGGCACATTTTCATTTTCATCGTCTGACATTACTGTCACTCCAGTCTTCCGACCCCCCTCGACGATATAATGGTTCATGGACTTGAAGCATCACGCATGGTATGTCCGAGGGTAAACGCGGGGGTACAGATCTTGTCTGAGTTGGTCGAATCGAAGTCATTTTGTCTGCATTTAGAGTCTATTGATGAGTTCTTAGCCTTCGTCGATGCTAAATCGATGGCCGACCAAGGCCATATATTGCTAATTTCCCGTTTACCACAGCGTAGATTACTCGAACATGTCCATTTAGATAAGGTTGAATCATATTGGTTAACCAACCAAAAAGTTGCCGGCAGTATTTACCCGGGAATCGAATTGGTCGAAGAATTAGTAAAATCCCGTCTTAATGCTCATAATGGATTGATCATAATCGAAGGACTTGAATGGATGATTTCAACCCACGGTTTTTCTAAAATACAAGCCATGATAATGAGATTGAACGATTCATTACATCGCAAGCCCTGGTCGATTATCTATGCTTTTGATACCTCAATTTTAACTAAAGTTGAGTTGAGCAGATTGCATAAGGAAGCGGATCTGTGGACAATTCCAAAGCCGGCCAAGGTAGAGATTATTTCTGAAACGATAGAATCTCCAAAAGAAGAGCCATTGAGTGAAGATCAGAAGGCTCGACTTTCGTTTTTTGTCAAATTACCACGCAATGGTTTTTCCAAAGACATATTGAGGCGGAGAATTCTCCAATGGCGGCGGATGGGTTTAGATGTTTCAGCGGTTGAACCTGCTATGTATTTCCTCGATCTTGACAAGTCATTTGAGTTGTATAGAACCATAGAATTAAGGGTTAGGAGGGCGATTGAGTTGGATAATAGATTAGACTTACTACTTGAGCGCGGTCTACAATCAGAGGTTACAAAATTGCGTTTTAGAGTTCGCCAATTGACCGGTTTTGACCAAGTTGAGGCAAGAATAGACGAGCTTATCTAGCCAGTCGCCCATGCTCGGCTTCAAGTCGAGCTAACCAAGCTCCAGCCGAAATCTCTTCGGCGATACGCGTTATCTCTTTTGATGTTGTTCGGTCACCGGTTAGAGGTTTACTGATTACTCTAACCAAATTGTATAATCCATTTACATGGGCTGCAGGCTCTGCAACTCTATGTTCAAGTGCTTCACAAGAGATGAGTAATTCACAAGCCAGAACCTCCGATAATCGATCGGTTGCCTGCATAAGATTCCAACAAGCGGTCGCACCCATGGACACATGATCCTCTTGACCTCCAGAGGTAGGGGTTGAGAATGCTGATTTTGGGCTAGCATGACCGTGCATTTCAGCCAAAGAGGCTGCAGCGACATAATGAACGATCATCATCCCTGACTCAAGGCCAGAATCAGTTGCTAAAAATGCGGGAAGATTCGATCGAGCAGGATCGACAACCTGGTCTATTCTACGCTCACTAATATGGGCTAATTCGAATATAGCATGCGCCATAGAGTCAGCACATAAGGCCAATACCTCACCGTGAAAGTTTCCTTGGCTGATGACTTCATGGGGTCCTGGATTTGCTAAATCGGGGAAGATGAGTGGATTATCTGTAGCGCTATTGATCTCGATGGTCAAAGTTTGGCATAACTCGATGAATCTTTGGTTGACCGCACCGTGTACTTGAGGGATGCATCTGAATGAATATGCATCTTGAACCTGGTCACAATTAGCGTGGGATTCGATGATTTTTGAGCCAGCCATGATTTGCCTTATTCGTTTTGCTACTAATGACTGGCCAGGATGCGGTCGCACATCATGAACTCTATGGTCCATCGGTTTAATAGAGCATCTTTTTGCTTCAATAGTGGTGCAGGCAATGAGGTCTGCAAATAGCATTAGATTTGCTAATCTTTGTTGAACATTAGAGAGGAATGCGCACATTTGCGAGGTTCCATTGATGAGAGATAGGCCATCTTTCGCGGCTAGGTTAACCCCGATGAGGCCTTTTTGCTTGAGCATCGCTCCTGTAGGTATTGGATGGTGACTATCATCCCAAACCTCACCTTCACCTATTAGGGTCAAAGCCATGTGAGATAATGGTGCAAGGTCACCGGAAGCTCCAAGGCTTCCGATTCTAGGAATAACTGGGACTATGTTTTGATTGAGGTAAGTTATCAATTGCTCGAGCACGATTCGTTGGATGCCCGAACAGCCTTTGATCAATGAATTGGCTCGGACGCACATCATAGCCCTAGTGTCGTTTATCGACATGTTTTCGCCAATTGCGCAAGCGTGTGAGCGAATCAGGTTAACCTGTAAAGCAGCGAGGTCATCGGGGGAGATTCGTTGGCTTACAAGTGCTCCGAATCCGGTATTGATTCCGTAAACTGTTTCTCCCCTTTCAAGGATTCCTTCGACCACGGAACGGGCTTGTTCTATACCGGCCCAAGCATCGCTTGCTACCCTGACCTTAGCGCCATTGGCAACCATGGCAACTTCATCACAGCTCAATGTATTACCATCCAAATTAATAGTGACCATTTTTAATCCTCCTCAAAATATAAATTTATAACTTCATCTGCAACGATATTAGGTAAAGTTACTTTTAGGCGATCGTTGGTCGCCATAGCTCTTTTAATTGCAAATATCGCACCGCTATTTCGAGCCCAAGCCCGGCGAGAAACGCCATTGTTCACATCCCAATCAAGCATTGATAGTAGACGACGTTCGCTGTCCTCACTACCATCTAAAAGCATTCCAAAACCGCCGTTGATAGCCTCGCCCCAACCCACGCCGCCACCATTGTGCAAACTGATCCAGGTTGCACCACGAAATGAGTCACCAACGAAATTTTGGACCGCCATATCTGCGGTGAACATCGAGCCATCGCTGATATTTGCAGTCTCTCGATAAGGTGAATCGGTGCCGGATACATCGTGATGGTCTCGACCGAGTACTATCGGTGCGCTAATTTGACCGGATGCTATAGCGTCGTTGAATGCCTTTGCTATTGATTTTCGACCTTCTGCGTCAGCATAAAGTATTCTAGCTTGACTGCCAACGACCAGTTCATTCTTGCCTGCTTGTTCGATCCAGCGGATATTATCAGCCATTTGTTGTGATATTTCAGCTGGTGCAGATTCCGCCATCTGTTTGAGCACATCAGCCGCGATTAAATCGGTTATGGCCAAATCTTTTTGATCACAAGAGGTGCAAACCCATCTGAATGGACCGAATCCATAATCGAAGCACATTGGTCCCATTATATCCTCGACATAACTCGGATAACGGAAACTGTTCCCATCAGGAGCCATCACATCGGCTCCAGCCCTAGATGCCTCTAGTAAGAATGCATTACCATAATCCCAGAAATATGTGCCATTTTCAACCAATTTGTTAATTGCGCTAGCATGACGACGTAAACTTTCTTGAACCTTTAATTTGAATTGCTCTAAATCTGTAGCCATCATTTTGCCGCCTTGTTCAAAGTCGAGACCAACCGGATAATATCCACCTTGCCACGGATTGTGCAAACTAGTTTGGTCAGAAAGCAAATCTATTGAAATTTCTCTTTCGACGATGCGTTCGAGTAATTCAACAATATTGCCGATGTGTCCAATTGAGATTGCGGTTCCAGCGGCTCTTGCCACAAGCATTCTATCGATCGCATCGTCGGTTGAGTTTGCAATACACGATAACCAGCCTTGTGAATGGCGTTTGTGGGCTGCGTGGGGATTGATTTCGCTTACTATGCAGGCCGCACCAGCGATAACTGCAGCTTTGGCTTGGGCGCCAGACATACCCCCCAATCCTGAGGTGACAAAGGTAATTCCTGCGAGTGAATCATCAGTTCCAGCGAATAATCTACCGGCATTGAGGAGAGTGATAGTCGTTCCATGGACAATTCCTTGAGGCCCAATATACATGTATGACCCTGCGGTCATCTGTCCATATTGACTTACCCCCAGTGCGTTCATACGGTCATAATGGTCTTGACTTGAATAATTTGGAATCACCATTCCATTGGTGATTACAACTCTCGGTGCTTCTTTGGTTGAAGGGAAAAGGCCAAGCGGATGGCCAGAATAAACCACCAAGGTTTGGTCCTCCTCCATTTCGCATAAATATTTCATTACCAGCCGATATTGAGCCCAATTTTGGAAAACCGCACCATTTCCACCATAGGTTATCAGTTCGTGAGGGAATTGAGCGACTGCTTTATCGAGATTATTATGAATCATAAGCATTATCGCAGCAGCTTGTTGGCACTTAACTGGATAATCATCGATTGGATAAGCTTTAATCTCATATTCAACCGGTCTATATCGCATCATCCAGATGCGCCCATAAGTGTTCAATTCGTGGGAGAATTCGCTCGCTAATTCACGGTGTAATTCACAAGGAAAATACCTTAGCGCATTAGCCAATGCTAGTTTTTTTTCATCTTGGTTTAGAATTTGCCTTCGAGCAGGTGCGTGGTCTACACTCGGACAGATTCCTGGATGTGGAGGTAAATCAGCCGGAATTCCGAGGCTGATACCCGCTCGCATCGCTTCGACCATCTCAGCCATGTGAGTATTGCTGATGAATCTCCTCCTTATTGATTGCCTAAGTGAAGATTTTTTTCCCTGGGCGCCATAGTGTGAAAATTATCCCAGAAAGCATCATCGCACAAGAAAACCAAATCATCCCTAACCTGATATCAAGTAGTTGATTTTCCAATAACCAACCGGCAAAGAAAGTGCTGAAAGAAAATGCGAATGCCATCAATAACATATCGGTACTAAAAACCCGGCCTCGTATTTCATCCTCGACCCATTTTTGGGTTAATATTGTCGATAATACCCAATTGGCACCACTAGCAGAATGCGCTATGACCACAAGCAAGATTGTCAACCAGAGATTTTGATAGATTGTCAATCCAACGATGAGATAGAAAAAGCCGGATGTCGAAATCAATATTCCGATCAATGCCGGCCATTTATCTTC
>CAUZVL010000097.1:0-5103 GCA_963583355.1 Candidatus Thalassarchaeaceae archaeon | reverse complement strand
TACGACCAAAGACGAATTTTCAGTGGAATCCTTCATCCAGAACCAGACGCTTTCATGATTGGTGATTGTGCCGTTTGGAATGTCGGCAGGCGCAGCGCCATTATCTGTGTAAATTACCGTGTAAACTTCTTGACTATGGCCGGAAACCATTCCTGTCATCAGAATTAGAACCGCGACAATTAGTGCAATTCGCATGATTTAAGCCGGCACGCCATAGAATAAAGACCAAACGGAAGAAGGTGGTGGCCAGAGGTATGGACAACAAGATGGTTGCACTTACCATCCTCACGATTTTATTCGCATCCTCTGCGACAATCTTAGCCTTGAACTTGGATGAAAAATCGATTACAAACCAACCAAACGAGGAAAACATCGTATTCGCCGCCGGCGACCCATTATTCCAAGGCGAGAGTCACGATCACAAAAATGTCAGCCAACACGAAGCTGGAACCCCGAACATTGAGCAGGTATCATACAATGAATTAACCACCCGTGGGAATGCTGAAATCTCGGTTTCAAGGTCACCAGATGGAAACATATACGCTTACCAAGCCGGTTGGAACGATATTCACATCATCGATGTTACCAATGCTTCAGACCCACAAGTAGTGGGCGTTTACAACGACCCAAACACTCAGGTATTGGACGTCAAATATCTCGAATTTAACGGCGATGAATATATCATCACCCAAAATCAGTTGGTCGACCCCGGATACGCGGATCCTAGTATCGGCGAATGGAATGACCCAATGCAAGTATCGGTCACGCTAATCGACGTAACCGACAAGGCAAATCCAACATTCGTCGATTCTTGGTACGACGTAGATCACCCGAGCGGCCCTCATAATTTGTATCCCCATATGATCGATGGCGAATGGTATATTTTTGTTGCAAATCCTGAATATGAAGAATGCGACGCTGCGGTCGGAGAAGCATGCGGCGGGGTCACCATAGCTCATCTAAATCTCCAAGGAAGCGCGTCAAGAGTTCTCCAAGGAGTTCCAGCCAGTGGGCTAGGTCATACGATTATCAAGGTCGGCGAGTATGAAGTAGCTTGGGAAACCACTAGAGGTGGCTGGATTTACATTCACGATATGACGGTTCAAATCTGGCCGGGCGAAGACCAAAATGATCCACGTTATGGCCGCACTTTCATTTACGGCTCTTATTGGGAAGCAGGGCTGAGAATCGCCGACGTTTCAGATGTACCCCACCCTGTAAATTCTCCAATTCAATATACAACCATGGCAACACTTTGCAAATCAGGCGGGGGTAACCCGGTAACTTGTAGGTGGAGAGCACCAGAGGTCGGCGCTTGGATGGATTTCTTAGATTTGGATGAAGATGGAAATCCAGATAGCAGTACTACCGGCAATGTAAATGGCGGCAGGGTTTCATATATTCATTACGCAGAACCATTTCCAGTTGCTCTAGATGTATCTCACCTTGGCTTGGGCGATACCCCAAGACATTACGTTACAGCCGCGGTCGAATGCCTTTCACTATTCGAAGGAACCGGAATTATATATTTGCTCGATACAACCGAGTATCGAGAGGAGAATGGCAATTTTAGATTTGAAATTACGATGACCAGAGATTGGGAAATACCTTATGCTGAAGACCATTGTTTTGGCCAGGATTGTGAAGCATTCCCAGTGGCCGATGAATGGCTATTATTTAGCCCACATAATCTAGATAGTGCATATTATGAAACCACCGAAGAAACCGATGCATCACATGGAGGAACTTGGGATGGCCGACTATATGTTTCACATTATCACGCCGGGGTTTGGGTATTGGACGTCGAAACTTTAATTGCACCAGAATCAACAACTCGAGTCGACATTCATTTTGAAGCGACGGTCGGATATTTCCTCCCGATGGGCGATCTAGATGGCGAGGAGATCCAAAGCCAATTCTACAATTTTGCTTGGGCACCATATATTTGGGCGGTCGAACAATACGAAGGGAGAATCTACGCTTCTTGTATCTCTACCGGATTGTTCATTCTAGAACTCGACATCGATAAGCCATTTATCGGCCAAGCGGTTTGAGCAACTTTCCAGTGTACGGAACACCCTTTCCACATTCAGGACAACAATTATACCAAAACCATCGGCCCGAATGACGTGATGGCAACTGTTAGGTTGGATCAAAAGGGCCGCGCAATGATGCGCGCAGTTCCAGATTCATATACCAAAGCATTAGCCAAATATTTCGGCACCGGCCCAACCAATCTCGTTAAAGCCAAGGCGCAGCACGCGGCTTATGTCAAAGCACTAACCAATAATGGCGTAGAGGTAACCATCCTCCCAACCGACCATAACCACCCAGATTGTATCTTTGTCGAAGACCAAGCGGTAGTCATCGATGGGCATGTATTATTGCCGGTCCCTGGCCATGAGTCGAGAAGAGGGGAACAACCACCGGTTGCAGAATTTCTATCCAACTCACTTCAAGGCCATCAAATCTGCTCGATGCACCCACCTGCAATGATGGACGGTGGCGATTTACTACGCCTTGGCAACATCTTCTTTGTCGGAAGGTCGACCCGAACCAACGACGAAGGAATTGTAGAATTAAAAAATCTACTCACCCACCTAGGACACGAATTAAGAATTATTGATATCCCACCCCACGCCCTTCATTTAACCAGCATTTCATCAACACCTTGCGACAAAATAATCCTAGCTCCAAAAGGGTTCTTAACCGCAGATTCCTTTGGATTATTGCCCGATGACTGTGAAGTCTTGATGTTGCCAGAAGAAGAGGCCTACGGTTGCAATACGATCGGACTTCCAGGAGAGAAGGTACTCGTTGCTGAAGGGTATCCAAACGTCAAGAAGGCCTTGGAGGACCGAGGCTTTGAAACAATCATCTTGGACATGTCTGAGATCAGAGCGGCAGATGGTTCACTAACCTGCTGTTCGGTCTTTTTTTGATAACCCGCGTTGTTGATATATGCGCGCTATCACGCCAAACTTGAAGCAGGGGTTGCCAAGCTTGGTCAACGGCGCTGGGATGAGGTCCCAGTCCTCAATGGTTCGCAGGTTCGAATCCTGCCCTCTGCATTCTCAACAGAACTTATTTTCGCAGGGGCAGGATGAGAACCTAGCACAATCTTTGATTGTGCGTCGGTGAGAATCCGACCCTCTGCATCCGTAATAATTCTCTACATTTCGGCCGCACCCGCGTAGGTAAACCCTTGGCTGCGAGATGATTTTATCGCAAACAAAGGTCATTTCTGGGCATTTTTATTAATAATTACCCTCGATACTATCATGAATGGGGTCCCTTTCATGAATGGTAGGGAGAGGGCGGAACGTGTCACAGATGGACGATGCTATTGACAAGTTGAATGGACTTGATACATGGGCACAATGGGCCACAGGCGTAGTTGCTACTTTGTTGACTTTGGCGATACTTCGTTTGGTTATGCAAAAAGTCATCCTTAACTTCATTCTCAGAACAGGCTTTGACTGGGATGACAAGTTGTATACCCCGGTCACCAAGCGCTTATACGCCTTCATTTTGGTAACTGGTATACACTTGACTATGACATGGGTACTGGGTGAAGACGACTCATTTGTAAAATTGAGTAGCCCCTTCTTCCAGGCAACTTACATTCTTCTTTCAACATCCCTTCTTAGTGTTGTATTGAAGATTATGATTCCCGTAGTCATGGATAGCTTCGCAGATCCATCTAGTGTCACGGTATCAGGTAGCAATTCTCTAGTCATTTTCTTGGGAAGAGCGGCTGTATGGTTCGGTGGTATGTATCTCGCATTATCTGAACTTGGAATCGAATTATTTGGTGTACTTGCTTCCTTGGCGGTATTCTCCTTGATTATTGGGCTTGCAATGCAACAGACATTGGGTAACATAGTCAACTCATTCATGCTAGGTCTTGACCAGCCTTTCGAAGTTGGCGACAGAATCGAAGTCGAAGGAAAAATTGGTTCAGTAGTTTCAGTTGGGATCCTATCCACTAAAATTCTAACCCATGAAGAAAACTTAGTTGTAATTCCTAACAATAGCCTAGTCAATTCAACGGTGATTAACCATGCACGTGGTGGAGGAGATGGAGTAGGACGGCGTATATCTCTAGTACAGGATATTGGAGTCGGATATGGTGAAGATATTGACCACGTCAAGTACACTGTCCTGAAATTAATGCGTGAGTGCCCTTATGTAATTTCCAAACCAGAGCCCCGCGTTCTTCTAATAGAATTAGGCGATTACGCTAAAGTGTTCAGAATGTATGGCTGGGTTGAAGATTATTCTGATGAATTCGTAGCACGTGATTGGTTACTGAAAAATATTGATGAAAAATTCTCTGAAGAAGGTATCGAAATACCATTCCCTACAGCGGTTGAAATCGTTGGCAAGCAGAGTTCTACATTCAACAAGAATCACAAAAATGCTAGTGTTCGTAAAGCCAGATTACAGATGGTTAAGGAAGATAAGCAATTGAACAAAGAACGTGTTGCTGCTAAAGAAGAAATTGAAATCATCAACCAGAGATTGAAGGAGCCAGAATTAGACGAGAAAGAGCGTAATTTGCTTGAAGAAGACCTTCGAGAACTTAACAGCATGTTGAGTATGTTCGAAGCAGGCGGAGATGATTGATCGGTTGTGACAATATGAGTGATAAAAACGGCTCTATTGTGGACAACCTGGGCCTCCGATATATGCAAATAGATATTTCATTACAAGCCGGAGCAAGTTTGCCAGGTGCTGATTTAGTTGAATCGTTTTATAATAGTGAATTCATCCACCTGATCGAGAAAGATGACAATGGCTTTACTTGTTACCTGAAATTTGAGTTTGAAAGCCCTGACGTCCTCACAAAAAAGCATGCCTCAATGAAGATTTTAGAAATTAAATCACAAACAAAAAACTCTGCTTTTGTCAAAGCATATCTGGATGGTCCAGTTGTTAAAATGTTCACCAGAAATGATGATGTTTGGTGGGTACATCCAACTCGTCTTAGTTCCAAAGGAATGATAATGACTATTCGAGGCACTATAGACGCATCACGCAGAATCCGTGACGCCTTTTCTCAATTGATGGGTAATGGGTTTAGCGTCAAAATAGGAACCG
>CAUZVL010000096.1:0-5141 GCA_963583355.1 Candidatus Thalassarchaeaceae archaeon | reverse complement strand
TTGATATCGAGAATGCATCGATTACCGATTTAGTATTGGACGACGATTATTTGGCCGCTACAGTCGATGTTAATGCAACTTCTAGATTGATTTTACTCGACCGAAATAGTGGTGAATCCTTCCTTGCATCGGACCCAAAATACGCGGCTCAAGACCCATATCTTGGCCAAGGAGTGTTGATGTGGTCGGCTTACCAAAATATCGACCCTATGAATGCGAGTTCCAAATATCAAGACCGTGAGATTTTATTATTGGATTTGGAGCGAAATATAACCGAGCCACTTACCGCCGATAGCTTGGACCAATGGTCGCCGATGGTGCTGGAAAACCATTATGTTTACCGGCAAATGAACGAGGATGGTACCGTGAGTGTTGAGGTCCAACAAAAAGAAGTCACTCTCAAATCTTATGCATCTACAACCTTGCAAATTGGGGTTATCTTGGTGATTTCCTTGGTATTCATCAATTTGATGCAAAGACAATACGAAGCTAGGAAATCTTAGTTATCCGCCGTGATACCTGACCCTTGTTTTAATCGATTCTAGCCGCTTCACAACATCTTTTGCACTTGGAGGTTTTCCACCTGGTGCTTTTGCAGGTGAATCGAATTCTTCATCGAGAGCGAGATAGCCCTTGATCACAGATTCCATCGCTTCAGCAATATCCGGGTGACTAGCTCTTAGAATTTCGTGAAGTACATGTAAATCAATACCATATGATTCGACTTCATAATCCATCATTGCTAAACCAAGGTCTATCAATTTGGCTTGACCATCAGTTGTAATCAAAATATTATTGGTAGAAAGGTCACCATGGATTACCGCATGTCTATGTAAACCCCTAATCGCTTTACCAACCGTTTCCAATATACGATTGGGATGGTCGTTTGAGTGTAAAAAATCTAATAATTGTTGACCATCTATCCGTTCCATCACGATTCGGCCTTTTTCAAAATCAGCATCCCAAATCGCTGGAATATCGACGCCCTTAGCGCGTAATTTAATCATCAACTTGACCTCGGAAGTCATCCTTTTTTTGGTTAATCTCCTATCGAGATCTGGATGGCGCCAGGTTCGAGGTTGGCGGATTTTCTCGATGGCAGCACGACCAAACCAAAGTCCGGAATTAACTTCAGCTTCGGCGCCAAGATGGAGGCGTTCACCGTGAGTCCAAGTCTCCATCATTCAAATGCAAGATGCGCCTCATTCAAAAAGTAATTGATTCTTCAAGGTTAATTTTTTGCCAACAGGATGTGAATCGCCAATAATAATGATAGCCGGGTTCAAAAGGGAGTACCCTTTCCAATAAATGGAGCCAATATCCATGACGATGTCATTGCCGATGTGCGCCATCGATTTCACCGATGATAAAATGGGTGAAGAAGAGCAGGCGATCGCAGATAGAATCAGCGAGTTGAAAGAGATACTCGGAGATGATTTGCTTATTCTCGGCCACCATTACCAACGGGACCAAATCGTAATGCATGCTGATTTATTGGGTGATTCATTCATGCTGGCAGAAATGGCGGCGGCTTCAAGTGCAAAAAATATTGTTTTTTGCGGTGTACATTTTATGGCCGAGAGTGCTGATATACTCACAAATGATGATCAAAAAGTAATTTTACCTAATCTAAAAGCGGGCTGTTCGATGGCAGATATGGCGGTTTTGCACGAAGTAGAATCTGCTTGGACCGATATACTTTCTCAAACTGGACTCAAGGATCCTATCGACAAAACCGATGGAGAGTCATATTTGATTCCGGTTACATATATGAATAGTTCAGCCGAATTGAAGGATTTCGTTGGACGCCACGGTGGGGTTGTTTGTACCTCTTCGAATGCGATTGGAATTCTTGAATGGGCATATGAGCGTGCTGGGCCGAACGGCGCAGTTCTATTTTTCCCAGATCAACATCTAGGTCGAAATACCGCATTAAAAATGGGGATAACTCATTCCCAGATGGCTGTTTGGACTCCGGGTCAGCCCAATGATATGCCTGTGAATTTGAGGATTGTTCTTTGGCATGGTTTTTGTAGTGTTCACAAGAGATTCACCATCAAACAGATCGATGAGTTCAGGGCGAAGCACCCCGAAGGACTAGTTGTTGTTCACCCCGAATGTCCGTTCGAGATAGTTGAAGCCGCAGATGCTAATGGAAGCACCGAGTTCATTCGCAAATTTGTAGCTCAACAACTACCCGGGACTCATATTGCGGTTGGTACCGAGATCAATATGGTCGCTCGTCTCGATAAGGAACACAAAAATTTGAGTGTTGAATGCCTTGATGATAGTGTCTGCCCATGCTCTACAATGTACATGATTCACCCGGTTTTCTTGATGGATGTATTGGAGCGAATTGTCGATGGAGAAATCCCTAATCAAATCACGGTTTCCAAAGAAGTCGCTTATGGTTCAAAACTTGCCCTCGATAGAATGCTCGCAATCAAGAACTGAGTTCGATCATTTTCCATCCGCTGAAAGCTAAGAGTGGGCAAATAATCATTGTTAATCCAGCATAACCAATCGCATGGATTGGGTTATCTGACCACAAATCGACGGTTTCGAGTGAAAATGTCGACATCGTAGTGAAGGCGCCAAGCAAGCCAGTCCCCAATAAAATTGCCAAATCTTTGGAAATAAATTCATTAGCTAATGCAGCCATACAGATGCCTAGGAGTAAAGACCCGATAGCATTTACAGTAAATGTCCCCCAAGGTGTTTCCATAATCTCGGAAATTGAAAACCTTAGAGTTGCGCCAATTGCCCCACCTATTGCAACCGCTATGTATGAGTTCATCGAATGGTCCTAGGAGCATAAAGCCAAAATGCTACCTATTGTTAGGCCGAAATATGATACTATGGTTCATGACTGGTAATGCGGGCAAGGTTGCCGAAGCCAAGGAACACTTTTCTCACCATGGGATTGAGGTTAGGCAATTTGAGTTTGACGCAGTAGAACCTCAAACTGAGGACTTAGAGGAGGTCGCATTGGCGAAAATCGAACAGGCTTTGGCTCATTTACCAAACCCAGATGATATGTTATTGGTCGAGGATGCTGGCTTATTCATCGAAGCGTTAAACGGATTCCCCGGGGTATATTCCTCATTTGTCTTGAATACGATTGGAAATGAAGGTATCTTAAAACTGCTTTCTCATCTGAAAAGCGACGACCCGATTCAAGATGGGAAATTGAGAGATGCGGAATTCAAAGCGGTATCGGTATTATACCATCGCGGCCAAACTATTATCTCCGAAGGAATCTGTCCTGGTCGAATTGCCCATGCCCAAGATGGCGAGGACGGTTTCGGGTTCGACCCGATTTTCATTCCAGCCGACCTCGATGCGGATGGAGAGGCCATAGCGGTTGGCGAAATAGGCGAAGTCAGCACCCATGGGCGAACATTTGCCGCTATTGGATTAGAGGCAAAACAACTCTATTCTCATCGAAGAAGATCTCTCTCGAATTTATTAAAAGCCATCGACAGGCTGGGGTGATGTTCTTGAGGGTAAGCATTCTCGCTTGAGGTGGGCAGCATGAAGTTCAGTCGTATCATTACCACTTTTATTCTGATATTGGCGGTCGGAATATTCTTGACTATGCAGAGCCAATTCGATGAAAATGGCCGTTGGGGATTGGTTGGTACAATCATTCTTCTTGCAATGTTATGGGTGGTTCAAGGAGGAACTTCCAAGCCTGTTGAAAAACCAAACCGGACTGTAAAACAAGCCGTAGTTAAATCAGAAGTCGAGGTCGAAATTCCTGAGCCTGTAGTGAAGGATGAATTAGCGGGTGCAAGTCTGCGTGAGCGGAAATTAGCCAAGGTCCAATCCTCCCAGGAACTTGATCAAGAGGAAGAAGAAGATGATGGCCTAGAAGAGGTTGAAGTCACGGTCGAAGAGGTGCACGTCGCAGATGAATTCGTTGTTGAAGTTTCGGCTCAATCTATCGAAGATGCGGATATTTCCTCCTCGATTCGTGTAAAATCTGATCGAACTGCTCAAATCCGTGCAAGGATAGAGGAGCGTCGGCGCGGACAGATGGCAGATATTCGAGCATCTACCGCTAAAATGTGGGAAGACCATAGCGCGGGAGAGGATTTAGTAACCCTCATCACTTCGGAAAATCATCAACATACCGTCTTAGAAGAGCCAGAAATAGCCAAAGCAGGCCATGTTTATGGCGCGACTTTAGTTCGTTTGAATGAATCTTCAATTCTAAAATTGAGAGTGCCTCTCGACGATGGATTCGTCGCTGTCGATGAAAAGGAAAAATCTATCGGAATGCCAATTCCATTACCAGAGGGTGTTCCAAGTCCAAGCGACCTTGGCTTAGCATTGCCACTCCCGCCGCCACCGGGTGCATCCGGAGCACTAGCGGCATTAAAGGGCGAAATGTCTGAAGATTAACGATGCTTCCATTCAGGAGTGCTGCGATTTAAGAATGCTTGAACTCCGATTTCTTTGTCTTCAGAATCGAATAGGGTCGCGAATTCCTCTGCTTCAAAAGCCACTCCTTCACTAAGAGAACTTTCGAGACTTTGGCGAATTGTTTGCTTTGCAACTTTTAGGGTATGGGTTGACTTTGAAGCGATACTCTGGGCGATTGCCATGGTTTTTTCTTCAAGATCTTCGGGATTTACAACATGGTTTACAAGCCCGATATCTAGTGCTTCTTGAGCCGAAATATTTTCGCCTGAGAGGACCATCTCCATAGTTTTCCCAAGGCCGATCAAATCGACAAGTCTCTGAGTTCCACCACCGCCTGGCATCAACCCCAGTTTGATTTCAGGCGTTCCAAATACCGACCGTTCACTCGCTACTCGCATATCGCATGAACAAGCAACTTCCAAGCCACCACCGAGGGCGAAGCCATCTATCATCGCGATAGTTGGCTTTGAAAGATTCCAGATCGCTTCCCAGCCATTATCTTTGAATAAGGCTCTGATATCATCGCTTTTTTTGCCGACAAATTCAGTGATATCGGCTCCGGCAACGAATGCGTTTGGCTTTTGCCGCTTCCCTTCAGGCGGGGATAATGGCTTTGCCCCGGTGATGATCACACATCTGACCTCATCGTTTGATTCAACCCAAGCGCACATATTCTTTAATTCAGCCATAACTTCTTGGTTGAGCGAATTCAA
>CAUZVL010000095.1:0-5143 GCA_963583355.1 Candidatus Thalassarchaeaceae archaeon | reverse complement strand
CGGCGATATGAGTGAGCAAAGAACACTTACAATCAGGGTCCAGAATCCATTGCCATTAATCGAGGTTAGAGTTCTTGATGCTTGGCTAGATGGTGAATTGATCACCTCGACAACTCCAATGGGTGAAGGTGTTCTTCCAACCGGTTGGTCCCATACCTTCGATGATGATGGAAATATAGTTACCACCCCCGAACAAATGCTCTTTTTCGATTCAGCAGGAACTCGTGATGGAGATCGAATGTTTGAGGGCCGTTTCGTGCCCCTTGAATCGAATCATTCAGATTGGAATGGCATTACAGATTACTCTTGGGATTTCGGAGATGCAACTCCGATTTCACACGAAGCAATGCCTTGGCACTCATATGAACGAGCAGGTACTTACATTGTCACTCTCACCGTAAGGGACGCCTACATAACCGGGGATGTAAGCCGGCAATCGTTCACGGTTATTGTGAATCATGCTCCAGTGATTAATGAGGTAATTTTACCTGAACAAATCCGTGTTGGCCTCGGAGTTTCTCTTAAGGCAAACATTAGTGATGCCGAATTCGAGTCATCGTACATAGTTTGGAGAGATCTCGATGTTAACGATGGCCTTCATACCGATCACGATGAACGTATTTTATCAATTCTTGAGGTGAAGTGGGAGTTTGATATCGACTATGACGATGATTCAAACGACGATAGTGCAGACGATTGGCAAATACCAAGCGGTGCTGATGGAGTTAGATTACAAGCGACCTGGGATGAGGTCGGATTGAAAACTTTACGATTACAGATCTGTGATGGCATGGGCGTGTGCGTCTATCAAGATGTCGAAGTAACAGTGCTTGATCAAGCCACTGAACCAGCAAGCCTATCTGATTTCTCAGCTCAGGATTGGAAGAATTGGTTGGTTAATGCGGGTGGGGAATCATTCGTTATTCTTGCATTAATCGCTGCGGTTCTATTGCTTGGTTGGGGTGTGATGAGAAGCCCAACCGAGGTCGAGGAAGCAGCAGAACAAGCCGCTCAAACCTACGAAGTTGATGAGGTCGAATCCTTCGGCGGAGTATTAGGGATGGATAATCATGCACCACCGCCGATTCCAGGTATCCTTTCAAAAGATGAACGTAGAAGCGATTCAAGTGGATATGTCCGACCATTAAGAAGGCGCGGTTGAAGGGAAAGCCGATTAACCCCCTCTTCCAAAGTAACTTCTGTAAGGGGTGCTGGACGCAATGAGGATGAATTTAGTTTGGCTGGTTTTAGCTGTGCTAATTGTACCAACTTTACTGCCATCCTCTTTGTCTCCAATAGATTCTGCCAAGGCTGCAGAACGGTGCGAAGGAGACTTTGTTGAATCTATTCCTTGGAATAAAACTATCGAAAGATTCTCTAAAACTCCGGCTAGCACCAATTGGGATGATTATTATTTTGACGAAGATTCAAGGCGGAATAGTGGTAATGAAGGCCCGGTTGTCGACAAATCTAATGAAGTTAGTACCGAGTATGATGGGCCCGAGGAAAGTTGGCAACTTAGCGAGCCATATAATGACTTAAGAATGCTCAACACCGATATTCAAACCAGTTATTTGGTTGGCAGTGGCTCGGTAGGCGTGATTAGAATAAATCTTGATCACACCATGAAAACCACGATTTGTATAAGCTTTACCACTCCAAAATCCGAAGGTGGTTATGTTGATTATACCGGGGATGTGTACCTTCTCACCTCGACTCAGTGGAATCGGTATTCTCAAACCTATAATTCGATAAATGGCGGTTATTCTTTGTTTGGCGAAGGCGGCGATACCTGGGAGGTATCTCCTGAATGGAGGTCTTTCGATGTTGCCGGGTGGAGTTCTTATCGCGATAGCCACCAATATGAACAGGTCCAAGATGTCCGGTTCTCGGTTTCCTTAGATGGCCCAGAGCAATATTCAGGCCTTTTCGGAGACTCTAGTATAGAATATTTCCATATCTTATTGGATAATACAAATAATTCACATAATAACGATGCAAATCCTGATGGCTCTTTGATGGTGGCGGATATCTCCATTATCACCGAAGAGAGATCGACTATCCTGCCGGCTTGGAGTGTTGCTTTGGTTTGTATGGGCTTCATGGTTGGAACCTTAGCGATACCTGTGGTCATGAATAAGCGATATATGTCAACAGGATTGGACTTGGTGCAAACAAAGTCGGACGAGCAAGCCGGATTAATTCCAACTTTGGAGCAGTAATTTGATTTAAAGAATCAATATTCGAGTAAGGTCCAAGCATCGCGCAGATCGCGCACATTAATCAAGCCTTTATCCGATAAGCGGAACTCATTTTGTAAGGTTGCATAAACGATGCTTTGGTCGAGGATTGGTGCGTGCAAACGAGCCCAGTCTCCACCGCTATTCAATGCCATCAAACTATGAGATAATTCTTCACCATTTAGGTGAAATGCAGCATCTACGATTTGTAGGGCGTCATTGTGGTTATAGGCACTACCGCAAAATTTTACGATATCGCCATTTTCTTGGTTATCTCTAACCAGGTCCGCAATGGTTGCAGAATCCGGCATTCCATTGATATCATGTCTAGAAGCGACGATGCTACATCCTGCTGCTTTTGCTGAGGTGGTTAATTTGCTTCGCGTTTTTTCCTCAATCGACAACTCAAGGTCGATCCATGATACATTCGACTCTATTGCTTTTTCGAGAATTTCGACTCTTTCAGATTCGACACCGGGGAAAAACCCACCCTCTGAAACCGGTCGAACGGTGAAAATTACGGGGAGGGGGACTCCTTCCTTTAGTGATGCGATAGAGGAATCGATATCGACTTCACCGTAAGATTTTGTTTCCCAATCTTTCTCTGAGGGCATTACCGATCTTTCGCCCTCTTCTTCTTCGGTGATGGTAGGGTCTGGTCTGATGAGGTACAGTCTGTCAAACCGAACCTCTACTAAGTCTGCGCCAGCAAGATTTGCTCGTGCAGCTTCATCGGTCATTTCTTGGACGGATGTACCATCAAGTGCTACGCATACCTTTGGGTCAGCCATACTTTGGGCGACCTGCACTTCTTCATTAACGCTTGCGATGGAAAACGCTCATATGTACATTCAGATAATCTCTCTAATGAGAGTTCTGGATGCGAAATTCTCACTTAAAACTACTGCTTCCAAGGGGGCGTAGGATTAGGTTGATATACCCCCTTCGGTACCCTCTTAAACAGGTGTGGAAGGTACCTGTGGATTCGTCGGACTGAGGGCTGTTTTTTGCAAGATTTTTAGAGTGTTTCTGAACTCTTTTGTGAAATAGACACAACTTAGCAATTTTGTTACGATTACACAGATTATTATAACATGCCAAACCACAACACTTGAGGTGTAAAGATGACAGAAGAATATAGCGCCCAGAGCATCCAAGTTCTAGAGGGATTAGAGGCGGTAAGAAAACGCCCAGGCATGTACTTGGGAGATCCGCACGATGGTTCAGCTTTACATCACTGCATATGGGAGGTCATCGACAACGCTGTCGACGAACATCTCGCTGGATATAACGATGTTATCGATGTAGCCATCCATTCTGACGGCAGCCTTTCAGTAGTGGACTACGGGAGAGGAATTCCAGTCGATATCCATGAGGATTACGGCATCTCTGCAGCAGAGGTCATCATGACAAAACTGCACGCAGGAGGAAAATTCGATAATAACTCTTACAAGGTATCTGGCGGTTTACACGGAGTCGGAGTCTCTGCGGTAAACGCAGTTTCCGAATATTTGGAGATGGTGATTAAGCGGTCGGGGCGATCATTTTTCCAGCGTTACGAAGAAGGTGTGCCTTGCGAGAGAGTAGTGGAGACTGGCGCGGCGGACACTTCAGGGACTACAATCAAGTTTAAGCCGGATCTAGCAGTATTTACTACTGTAACCGAGTTCGATTTGAACATCATCAATACCAGATTACAAGAGACCGCGTTTTTGAATGCAGGACTAACCATCAACATTACCGATGAGCGTGGCGAAGAAGTCGAAACAGTGACTCATTCATACGACGGTGGAATCAGCGAATTCGTATCACAAATCAACAAAAAGCGCAATCCTATGCATGAGGAGGTCATCCTTATTTCAGGCGAGAGAGAGATCGAGATTGGACCTGTGGTCGTAGAGATTGCGATGCAATGGTCCGATGCCTATAGCGAAGCGATCCAATGCTACACCAATATCATCAGAAATCGAGATGGCGGAACTCACCTTTCAGGGCTAAGAGGTGCATTGACTAGAACTTTGAATTCCTATGCCCAGTCGAGAAAATTACTGAAAAACCTCACCAGTTTATCTGGAGACGATGTACGAGAAGGATTGGCAGCCATCATCTCAATCAAACATCCAGACCCCTCCTTTTCGAGCCAAACCAAGGACAAATTGGTCAGCAATGAAGTCCAGGGGATTGTCGAAAGTATCGTCAATGAAAAATTAGGAGACTTTTTTGAAGAAAACCCAAGCATCGCAAAAACCATTGTCGAGAAAGCGGTTTTGGCTTCCCGTGCCCGAGAAGCGGCACGAAAAGCAAGGGATCTCACCCGTAGAAAAGGAATTCTCGAAGGCGGCGGTTTACCCGGTAAATTAGCCGATTGCCAATCCCGAGACCCGAATGAATGTGAAATTTATCTGGTAGAAGGTGATTCTGCGGGAGGGTCGGCGAAGACTGGAAGGGACCGAAGAACCCAAGCAATTTTGCCATTAAGGGGTAAAATATTGAACGTAGAGCGCCAACAGCGCAATCTCGCTAAAGTATTCGAAAACAAAGAGATTCAGACTATGGTCAAGGCTTTAGGCGCTGGCGTTGGCAATGATTTTGAGGAAGAGGGGTCGTTCGACCCGGCGAAACTGAGATACTCGAAGATCATTATTATGACCGATGCTGATATTGACGGGGCTCACATTAGAACCTTGATTCTGACCTTTTTGTGGAGATTTATGAAGCGGGCGGTCGTCGAAGGCAATGTATACATCGCCCAACCTCCACTTTACCAAGTATTCAGAGGAAAAAAATCAAAATATGCGTACTCCGATGAGGAGAGAGACATGCATATCGAAGATTTTAAAGCTGATAATCCAAATGCAAAAATCAATATTCAAAGATACAAAGGTCTGGGTGAAATGAACCCA
>CAUZVL010000094.1:0-5150 GCA_963583355.1 Candidatus Thalassarchaeaceae archaeon | reverse complement strand
CGACACCACATTGTCAGTATATTTTGAATCGAGCAAATTTCCTCGAGACGACATTTGAGCTAACAATAACACCCCCCCACTTCGACCGACATCAGACCAGCCTGCTTGTAGACCATCGACGATATCCGGGCCGCTGATCAAATGGGCGGTAACAAGGTCTGACCAAGAGCGAATATCGTATACTCCAGCCATTTGGTTTTGGCTTATTTTACCGATATCAGCGAACTTTCGGTCCTCGAAAATCAACAGATCAGCCTCGTGTGCTTTAGCACAAAAATCAGCCCAAGCTTGTGCGGTCCAATCATCAATTAGGTCGACATGAGTTTTGAGTGCGGCCAGATACGGGCCGGTTTGTTCGATTAATTCGTTGAGTCCAGCCATGGTATTTCGATCAGCAGCTAAGCAGACCAAAGATTGCTTTCGCGCTGCGGTTTCCATGAATCGTCGAGCGATGTCTGAATCACATTCAGTCCAGCGCTCACCCCAAACCTTAGCCGCCATCAAATGTGTCTGAGCCGGACCAATGTGTCAACCTTGCGCTCTAATAGAGTCATATCCATCAAGTAAAGTTTGGTTTTTATCGACCGGATTTATCTGTAATATTGAATAGGATTGTCCAATATCATAAACAACCGTTGTACCTAGAGAATCTTTTAATTGGCGCCAGGATAACTTTGGGTGAAAAATCGCTAAAATATAAACTAAAAACTTTGGCAATCTTCTGGGAGATTTTCCCTTCAAAACCATTCCGATTTCTTTCATCGATAATGAACTGGAATGAATGATGTGACGGCCACCATCCTCTCCCATCTCCAGTGCGTTTACGTGTGCTATTGCAACATCACGAACATCTACAAAGTTAATGTGTATATCTAGAACAAATGGCGGGCCACTAGCAAAGTGTTTGAGATAAGACATCGAGCCATCAGTATGCCTTGGATGTAAAATGGGCCCAAAAACAATCGAGGGATGAATTGTTACCAAACGTACAGTGCGCCCCTGAGCCCAAGCTCGCATTTTTCTTTCGCCTTCGGCTTTGGCTAAACCGTAAGGGTTGGTTTTGATGGTTGCATCATCACACCAATCCGAATTGTTGAAAGTTTTGCCATGTTCATAGTTGGTAGAACGGATTGCCGCGACCGATGAGGTGTGGATAATTCGTTTGATTCCATCCATCACCGAACAAAGATTTTCAACTCCTACCACCGAAGGATCAACCACATCTTCTTGCAAGTTTTTTGCCCCGATCGGTAGTGCAGCAGCACAATGAATAACATCTTCACAACCATCGACAGCAACCCTTAGGGAATCAACATCGAAAAGGTCTGCCTTCACCACCTCTAACAAAGGATTATCTTCAAACATCGAAGCCAACGAAACATCTCTCATCATCGCCCTTACTTTGAAGCCACGGTCCAATAATTCCAGTACGACGTGAGCGCCAACAAATCCACTTGCCCCGGTTACCAAGACCGTCATATTCCATCCAAGCGGGTTAGGGTCATGTTCTTGCCGGATAGTTTCTTGGACCAAATAATGCAGCGAGCATTCCTACTCAGCTTCTTGGTCCTACTCGGACCACTTTCTGGCTGTTTTGGCACAAATTCTACTTCAGAGGAAGAAATGCCAGGAGAGTATTATCCCGATATTTTTAATCGCCACGAATTGGATTGGAATTGGACAGATTCATATTCTTATACTCTTGAACCGGGCCCCCATCACGCCTTAGATGTTCAAGAGGCAACCTTCGAGGTTGACACCTCAGAGATCTGGGAAACCGGGCCCCCTACTTCCAACGTCCACCTTTCATATTGGTTACCCTCAAATACAGAGGCGGGTGATAAGGTGCCAGTAATCGCAATAATCAGCCCATATTTTTCCTTTGGCCAACCGGGCTCAGAATCTGGGGCAACAAATGTTGTAGGGGCTGGCCGCGGCGAGTTCATCTTCGATAATTTTGTGCCCCACGGCTATGCTTTCGCCCAAGTTGCGGTTTTCGGCACCGAGGAATCTAGCGGATGTTTCGATTACCGCGGCGCCGGCGAAGGCCTCGGCATCCACGAAGCGGTCGAATGGCTCGGCCAGCAAGAATGGTCGAACGGCAATGTCGGGCTCTATGGAAAATCTTACGAGGGTGCAACCCAATGGGAAGCAGCGGCTTTAGGAAGTGAGCATCTCAAAACCATCGTGCCAATATCAGGTACGACCGCACTTCACCCCTTATTGTACAAAAACGGTAGCGCTGAAGCTAGAAGTCAAGTGATGCACATGAATTATTTTTCCAGCACCGTCGATTACAATAACGACGATCTCGACAACGTTTGCCCAGATATCATTGAAGGGGTATTTGCCGGTCCAGTAACCTATGGAGCAGGTGAACTCGACCCATATATGGCAAATTATTACCAAGAGCGCAGCCATATCGATAAGGCGTTCAATAAATGGAACGGCAGTATTTATTGGGTTCAAGGAATGCAAGATTGGAATGTCGATCCACACCAAGTATTCGGCGGACCATCTGGGACTAATTGGTATTTGGATTATGTAGAAGCAGGATATGAAGTGCGCGGAATGCTTGGCCAATGGGAGCATAATTACCCCGACCAGTGGACAAAACACAATGCCCAAGATTCCGGCTATGGTGGTGAAGCAATTCACAATATGACTAGATGGGATTGGGCCCAAGATTTGTTTGAATGGTTTGAATATTATCTCAAAGGCGTAGGGCCAAAACCGGGATTATATGCTCAAATTCAACGCAACGATGGCCAATGGCGAATCGAAGAGGTATGGCCACCCCAAGATGCAGCATGGGAAGAGATCGACCTTAGTGGCTGTAACCAACAAGGTTCTAGAGTAGGCGTCGGATCTTCAGGGGTTGTCTTTGAGTGTGATGGATTCTCATCCAGAATGTTGATTTCGGGTTTGGCGACCCTCCATTTAGAAGTAATGGCATCATTTGATGGCGGGCAAATTTTCGTTGAATTACAAGATAGCGAAACCGGAATTAGAATCGGTCACGCAACCATGGATATCCGCTATTACCAAGGCGGATATGACCCGACAACCGTCTTCCCCGGCCAATCTTTGACAATGTTGATGGAATTCCAAAGTATTGATGCAATCCTCCCGGCTGGTCACGGAATGAAATTAATTCTAAGCGAAACCGGTGAAGATTATCTTACTCCAGCCTGTGGTGCCACCTGTCCGGTAACCGTTTTAGGCGGAACGTTTTCATTACCCCATATTCAGAGAGACAATAGTATGGTCTTTATTACTCCTCAAAGCGATGAAGCTGCAAATAACTAAAAATGTCTTAGTTTTATTACCCCGATAATTACCGAAACAATTGTCAAAATAGCCGCGACATTACTGTAAACTATCGGCGGTGCGTCGATCAAAACCCCATAGGTCACCCACAGACTTAGAGTGAAGACGATGAGAAAAAGAGTCGGCAATGAAACCCCGTCGTGGCGTTTTTCAAACCAGACGGTTCGAACTTGAGGGAACCAGGCGAGCACTCCAAGGAGGCCTGCTGAAAAACCAATATATTCAATCATCAACCCCACTCCTCCTTTTGATTACTGAATTCTATTTTAGAAATATGAGCGAATGGAATTGTTCGTGAACCCTTCTCGCCGACCACCGAGACATATGGCCCTGTTAAATCAACGATTACTTGCCCAGAGGAAAGTGTAGATTTCGGACCAAAAAATAGGCCGATAATTCCACTTTGGGCAATCGAACAATCTTTTTTTTCAAAGGGGTATTTTAGAATATCACCATGAACGGTTTTTCCACCATTCAAGTGGATAGTATCCCAGGTACCGAATCCTTCTAAAGTACGTTTTAATTCAGTATCGGGCGCAGATTTATCCATCTTATCCAACATATCTATGAATTCCAATTCACCGTAAGCCAGTGCGCCAGAACCATCAGGTAATGGCTTCCAATCAAGGTTTGAATTTGAAAACACCAAGATGGTTTTGGCTTTTGGAAGCTCTTGACCACAGCGTTCTTGATGAATTTTTGCAACAATATCCCCCTTTCGTGTGGTCCAAGCGATGATATCTTTATGCTCTAATAATGAGCCATTCTTTCTTTTTTGTAAAAACTTACCTTCTCCAGTAATAGAGAACGACCCCGACCAATGTTTTTGTTCGACAAATAAAATTTCATCTTTGGTTGCAATCACCATATCTAATTCTCTTCGACCGCCCTGTTCGGGGTCCGGGAATCTAATTCCTTCAAGGACCAGCGCATTTTTTGAAACCGCGCGGGTCAACTTCAGCAACCGGTATTCTGCTAATCGGCCCGAGACAACATGGCCTTCAGGCTCAAAATATTTTTTCCGTGCTAACCATTGAGAAATCCGACCCAAAACCTCACCTCAATAATTCATCGACCGAGTTTACAACAACATCAACACTTTTTCCAGAGGAGTCTAGATCGGCTAAAGTCGCCTCACCCGATAAGACCAAAACCGAAACACACCCTGCTCTAATAGCCATTTCCATATCGGTGTAAAGACGGTCTCCAACCATGGCGCAGCGAGCAGGATCTAAGCCCAATTCTTCGATTTTATGCATAATCATCCCCGGGTTTGGCTTCCCACTAATATGGGCGGGGTCTTTGCCGGTTGTCACCTTTAACATTGCCAAATATGCACCAACGTCGGGCAAACCTCCATCAGGAGATGGACATACCATGTCGGGATGACTTGCTACCAATGGAACCCCTCTATGCATGTGAATAGAAGCGGTAGAAATCTTTTCATAATCTATTTCGGTATCATAGCCCAAGACAACATATTGAGGATTTTCATCGCGAGTGCTAATTCCCGCAGCCTCCATCATCTCACACATACCCCCGGTCGCAATAGCCCAAGTTTTTGTGATGTTGTGTTTTGCTAACCACGATAAAAGATCATGGGTTGATAATAGAATTTCATCTTCAGCACAAGGAATGCCTAGTGAAGATAACTTTTCTTGATATTGCTTTACCGATTTACTTGAATTATTGGATAAAAAATAACGCTTCACGCCCTGTTCGTCACAGCGTTGTAAAAATTCTAGAGCGCCGTCAATTAAGTCTCCACCAAGATATATGGTACCATCTAGGTCCAAAAAGACCGCATCGACATTTTCGAG
>CAUZVL010000093.1:0-5164 GCA_963583355.1 Candidatus Thalassarchaeaceae archaeon | reverse complement strand
GGATACCTGGAATGAAGGCATTACTCTATCATGATGGGTGGTACAGCGTATTTTATGCAACTCATGACCCGCTTGATAATGCAGTTCCCTCTCTACACGTTGCAATTCCTTTTGGAATAATTTTGCTAAATTGGCTCCATTGTAAGGAAAAGGGCATCAAGATGAGAAATTGGACCCATTGGCCATACCATCTGTTCATCGTAGTCAATACATTTCTATTTATTTTTACAATCGCATACCTTGGAATCCACTGGCTGATAGATATTCCTCTCGGATTGGTAATTGGCGGCATTGGGGCATTATTCATTCACCATTTACAACCAAGGTTGAGAAATGATAAGGGTTCAATGTTTAAAGGTGTAACAAAAAAGAAAGTGGTTAATCATACATTTTGGGAAGGAGCAGTTACTATTTTTCTCCTATTCCTAGTTCTTTCAGCGGTCAATTATCAAGAGAGTAATGTAGATGAAAGGGTTTCTTTTCGTCTAGGTGGCGGCGAAAATTCTTTCGAAATTCTTGCAGAGATCGATAATGGAGAACAAATTATTTCAACCATTACAAATTATCATTCAACTGAAAACCTTGAATTTGTTGCGGTTGCGGTAGATGCAAGTGTGCCTGCGATGAATGAAGGAATTATCGATTGGGAGGTTGCTAAACAACTCGGTACTGTTCAACTGGTGAGCCCCGGTGGTAGTGAAAATTATATTCATACCGATGAACATGCTAAACAGTGGTGGTTGATTATTTTCCATAATCCTTCGAATGACTCGGAAGAAGTTATGGAAATAAAAGTCTTAAATGATTATGGCGAAGATGTGATGTGGCAAGCTATCGCATTATCATTACCATCTCTTTGGATGACCGGTTTTGTATTCCACCGACTAAAACGCCTCAAAATGGCCGGAAGGTCCTACATCGACTCTACCCCATCTCACCTCTGGGAGGAAGAGTAAATGGCAGATGCCCCGCTGATTGACCCCCGATTCAAAGAATTATTCGCCCAGGTCTCAGCCCATATTAGGAGCAGGTTGAAACTAATAATTTTCTTCTTTTTATTCGGTTTGGTAATCGGAATCCCATTAGCTAAAGAAGTGGTTGAGCATTTGCTCAATTCAGATATTCTCCCGGCTGGAGTAAACGTGATAGTTCTCACACCTGTCGAGTTCATAATGATTCAAGTTAGATCCGCCGCTTGGCTTGGAGCCGGTCTTGCAATCGCTGCTTTGCTGGTTGATTTAGCTTGGAAAAGTGAATTGAATCAAAAGATTCCAAAACCGGGTAAAGTAGTATTTTTGTCTATTCTTTCAATGTTGATTCTCGCTGGTGCAGGGCTGTTTTATTCATGGGAGTTACTAACACCCATGTTATTGCAATATCTTTCTGAAGATGCCCAATCGGCTGGGCTTTCAACCGAATGGAGATTATCCTCATTCGTCGGATTTATTCTCAATCTATGTTTGGCTAGTGTGATTGGATTTCAAGCGCCAGTTCTTACTATTTTGGCGATTAGATCCGGGGCGGTTGAAAGAGGTTTACTCGTACAATATCGCCGCCACATTTGGTTCACAACATTCGTCCTTGGCGCGGCTTTTAGCCCACCTGACCCGCTATCGCTATTCTTGGTTGCAATCCCAATAATCTTATTGTTCGAATTAGCGATGGTCTTCGATGCCCTCACGGGCAAAAAGCCGGATGCAAATATTTGAGAGGGACCAACATCTTACCCGGAGAGGGCCGGTTTTCCGTGCCGTGGGAATCTCCTCCAACCGTAATTGGCATTCCACTTTGGATCAATTTCAATCGATAAGAATCACTATGTGAATGGTGGAATGCCTCGATACAATCAACTCCTAATTGCTTGATATGGGGAATCAATACTTCAAGTTCAACCCCATAATATTTGCAATGTGCTAATGAGGTAATACCCGATTCTGCTCTCACTCTTCTACAAACTTCACCAATGCTTGGTAAAGGACGGCTTCTAAATGCAGGACTATCATTACCAATCCAATCCTCGAATGCTTCCTGGACCGTCTCTACGATTCCAGCCTCCATCATTGCTCGGGCAAGATGTGGTCTTCCAAGGCTACCTTCAGCGAATTTCTCTACATCGCTCAATTTTATTACATGGCCCATTTCTTTCAAAGCTTCGAGCATGGCTTTCATCCTTGGAAGCCTTGCTTCTTTCAAATGTGCTAACCACTGAAGGAATTCATCACTTGCACCTTGAGGGAAATAAGCCAATAAATGCCAGGATTTCGGATTCTCACCATCTATTGTTGAACTCAATTCAACCTCGCAAGTAATCTCTACACCGGGAATAAATTTTAGACCCAAAACAGCACACTCCTTTGCCGCTTCGTCCCAACCTGCAGAGGTGTCATGGTCGGTTAAAGACCAAATCTTTACCCCGTTAGCATGGGCGCGACGGGCCATTTCACTAGGTGCCCAAAGTCCATCGCTTCGGTATGAATGAGAATGCAAATCAATCGATTCAGTCCACATTTGAGATCAAATATCGGGCAATTCTGGCAAGTCGGTTTTATCGATGAAAGCCGGCTTATTTAGGTCGGCCTCATCTTCAAAGATATCATCTATATCTGGTAATGGCATGGATTTAACTTCGACGACCATCTTAACAGGAGAGGAACCTGTCTGACGAATCGCTGCTGCTTTTAGTCCGGTTTGGGCGACTATCTCTGCACTCTTGGCGCCGAGTTCTCCCTGAGATAGATGATCGATTGCAGCGGTTACCACACCGGTTTCTTGTTGTGGTGTTGAGCCAACGATGGAAGAGATAACCGCAGCGGTATTTGGGTTCACAACTTGGCTTTGCGAATATGCAACTGTAGGTGCGTTTTCACGCGCTGAATATTGTTCTTCAGCACTTAGATGAGCATGAACTACAGGGGTTTCATTTTCTTGTTTTGCCCACCAAGCAAGACCTTGTAATCCGATAACCATCACCAAGGCAATGGTCTCTTGGAGAGACCATCCTCTCGGCCCCCATGGGTTGTCAAACATCCAACTGATGAAAAGAAATTTTAAACCGGAATGGCCTAACAGCCCGCCTATAAATTGATTTATCAAACCTACAAAAACGATGATCGAAGTTGCGACATTTGCACCTAGGGCTGCCTGAGGGTTGCGTGGGTCCATAGTATCCCACCACCCATCATCACACATCAATGTTGGCTTTCTGCAGCGGTGACAGTATTTGCCATCAACATCGCGATGGTCATCGGTCCAACACCGCCGGGAACCGGCGATAATAAGGAGGCTATTTCACCAACCTCTGGATCTACATCTCCGGCTAATCTCCAGCCTCGTTCATTGGTAGAATCATCAACTCGATTTATACCAACATCGATAACGACCGCACCTGGTTTAACCCAATCTGCTTTAATCATCTCCGGCTTTCCAACCGCTGCTATAATCACATCAGCAGACAAACATTCAGACTTTGCGTCGACTGTTCTTGAGTGAACAATAGTAACGGTCGCATCTGCACCTTTAGCAGCAAGCAAAAGGGCTTGGGGCATGCCGACGATACGAGATCGCCCGACAACTACGGCTTTTTTTCCGCTCAAATCAACATTGGACCATCTTAGTAATTGCATCACTCCAGAAGGCGTACAAGGGAGTAATCCATCGGTACGCCCTTGAACTAGACGACCGAGATTTGTAGGGTGGAATCCATCGACATCTTTGCTAGGATTGAGCAAATCCGTTATCGCTTCTTCGTCGATGTGGTCAGGCAATGGTGATTGAATCAATATTCCATGCAGACTTTTATCAGCATTCATTTCATGAACGATTGAAATCAATTCATCTTCTGAGACATCACTAGATAATTCCACATGGGTCGATTTGATCCCAAGGCGCTGACAAGCCTTGACCTTATTATTGACATAAACATGTGATGCAGGGTCATCACCAACGATGATTACCGCCAAGTGGGGCTGAACTGAACATGCTTTCACCCGCTGAATTAAATCCTTTTCGAGGGCTGCTGCACAGGCTTTCCCGTCCAAGCGAATCGCTGCCATGATACGGCCCAAGAGCGGTACGGTCATCAACTTTACACTACAACGAAGTGGGTGAGGATACTTCGGTTGGTCTGTAGAACTTTTATTTGAAAAAAGAGCCAACGAAGGGATTGGTCGAGCCGTAATAAAAAATGTCAACAAAGGCGACCGACCCACGAAGTGGGTGAGAATACTTCGGTTGGTCTGTAGAACTTTTATTTGAAAAAAAGAGCCAACGGAGGGATTCGAACCCACGACCGTCGGATTACAAATCCGAAGCACTACCAGTCTATGCTACGTTGGCGCAGACCGGCCCAGAAGCAAGGGGGTGAAGAAAGCGTCGGTAGGTCAATATCCCCAAAGCCCGTCGTCTCATCATGGTTGGAGAGCAAGTTCTCAATACAAGTGCAATAGCAAAGCAAGGCTCAGATACTATTTTCACTTGGTGGGCTCGGTACCAAAAGGCGAAGGCTGCGGGAGCCGATGCTGTCAATGGTACCATCGGTGCATTGTTAGAAGACGACGGCTCTTTAGCTATCAACGAGGTTGTAGTTGCTGCGGTTCGAGCAGCACCTGATGTCGAAATATCGGCTTATGCGCCTTTGGCCGGCCTTCCATCTTTTCTCGACTTATCGATCACCTTAGCGATGGGCCAAACCCGGTGGGATTTACACAATGCAGGATTCCATTTTTCATCAACCGCAACCCCTGGTGGTTCAGGTGCACTCTATTTGGCTGCAAATAATCTCTTGGAACGAGGTCAAACTGTTCTTCTTCGAGATCGGCATTGGGGTCCTTATGAGGGATTCTTGACCAATAATGGTCTAGATTGGACAACTTGGCCACTATTGGCCCAAGACGGGAACCAAGACCATCCATATTTTGCTCGTCCAGAATTTGAAACACAACTGGCTAATTTAGCCACAAAACAAGATAAAATAATGGTTTGGTTAAACGATCCCGCCCATAATCCAACCGGACTCTCGATGGGGCCTAAAGGACGAGCCGCTTGTTTAGAATCATTCGTCGATTCGGCATTGGTAAACGAAAAAGTTGGCCATACTTTATTGATAGATTCTGCATATTCACTCTATGCTGCAGAGCCTCATGGCTGGCCAGAAACCATTTTTGAA
>CAUZVL010000092.1:0-5196 GCA_963583355.1 Candidatus Thalassarchaeaceae archaeon | reverse complement strand
CATCTAAAGATAGAGCGAAACCGTTGAGGTTGACCACTTCTATCCACTCGGGCCCGTTATTGGCTGGCCGGGCCGACATTTCTGAAATTCTCAATACCGGAGGAGGTCTGCCGCCATTATGGACTTCGAGTGAAACAGAGGTGACCTCGCCATTAGAGGTGAAAGTACGACTCGCTACCGATGATATCGATGCTGTGTTTCGGTCTGCTCCACCGTCGAAAAGAATCAATCCAACCCTACTTTCATCATTTGAAGATTCGACCTTTATGACCAAACGCAATTGCATCGACTTGCTCAAGCCCAACCCTGAGACCATATTATCAAGGCTAACATTTTTTAGAGCATCGACTCGTTTTTCATCAAGGATATGATTTGATACAATTCCTGGTTGTAATGAGCCTTGACCCAAGGCTGTGGCGCCGATATCGTACCATTGTGAAGTGCTGTTGGCAACATCTCTGTTGCCATCTACATAGGGGACGAACCAACCTTCATTATTGGTCAATCGTTCCAAACCTTCGACCGCTGCTTTATCGATGCGGTCGGTAAGAGGGTCATTGCTCCCTAATTCCAATTGAACCAAAGACATGAACACAGTTAAAATCATCAAAAATAGCGTGAATGCGGTCAAGAATTCAATCACTGCAACCACCCCTTCTTCATCCTTGGATGAATCGAAGAGGAGTGTTTGGCGGCGGGCCATATTTGGGTGGGGAGGATAGAGATTCAATATAGTGTCGGACGACAATCGCATATTGGATGAATAATCGCCATCTTTTATCAATAGCCACCGATTGATATTTGAGGGGCGGATGCGACCAACCCATGATGACCAGAGCGGGTGCTGCCGGGATTTCCATCCACGGGAACAAAACCATTGGCGTGTGTGCATTGTTTTTACTCTCGACGTTTGCCGGAATTATCGTCGCCCCAAGCGCAGCAGCAGCTGTCAGCGGCGACCTTGAAATAACCATATCAAATTCACCGCTTGAGAATGCAACCTATACTGCATGGGATGGCCTTTTACTCGAGGTCGAAGTAACTAATACTGGATTCTTTTTCAATCAGGACACCAGAACCATTCAATGGTATATCTGCGAAGGCGACCTAGGTGAAAACCAATGTCTCAATGAAAAGGATGGTTCTGGCAATGGCGAGTTACAACCAATTCCCGTGGGGTCATCTACAATTTTAACCTTCAATAATATGTTTTCACCCAATGGTGCGAATGGTATCCACACCCTGTTCTTAAAATTCCAATCGGAAGACAATACCCCCTCAAATGACATCTTGAAAACCAATTTTTACCTCAGTCAAAATTTGGTAGATGTCATCATCCCTGCTCAGGATCCAACATCTGAACTCACAGATCTAGCGAATTATGATGATGAACAAATATTTAATACAAATACCGATTATATAATGTCGGTTTCTGGTAAACTCTCAAATTGCGGCGCTTGTGGATTTAGTGCGGACTTCGGCTGGAGATTAATAAATTCGTCCGGGATAGAGGTTGCAAATGCGAACACAACATATGCAAATATGCCAACCGGAAGCAATAGTAATTTTGCCAGAGAATTACCAGCACTCAATTATTCAATAGAGGGGCGATACACCTTTGAGTTTGGTTTGGTTTCATCCGTGGGCACCCCCGAGGGGGATATGAATTCATTCAACGACCTCCAAAGTGTTGAAATTGTATTCAATAATGATATCGATCTACAAATTAAATCTATGTCCCCTCTTTACTCCCCTGGGTCTTCAACTTATTTTTACGGCAACGATAGTGTAGCGGTCGAAATTGTTAATAACGGTAATATGACGGTTTATCTGCCGGTTATCCGCTTCTCTGTGATGGATTTAACCGACGAGGTAGAATCGGAAGAGGATTGCGCTCCAGAGATTCTGTTACCGGCCCAAACCTATACTTGCATCTATGATTTGAATTTCATTGGTGATAAAAACCTTAAGGTTTCAATACCAGAAAATCTCATAGAGGGGAGCGATGTAAAACCTGCAGACAATATCTTGACCCAAACCTCAGAAATTATTGTTGGAGACATAAACCCAATCATCGATCAAACTAATTTTTACGGAATCTATAATACTGGCGATATAATTGAATTTAGTGCTAGAGCAGCAACTACCGCTGCGGCACCATTGACCTACACTTGGTGGACCGGTGGAGTTTTCCAGATAGGCTCTGGCAAAAACGTGGAGGTTAATGCATCGATTATTGGTCTTGGCGACCATTTCATCTCTCTGCGTATAACCGACTCACTTGGATTCTTGGAATCCAAAACAATAACAATTACTGTATTTAATAACTCGGACATCAGTGTTGGAGATTGGCTTGAAGGAGCTGCTGTGACCAGAGCACACGCTGCCAGCAACGCAAGTTATGATTTTCCACTTGCTGGGGCGACATATGGGCCTGGAGAAGGACTTGAAGCACTTGTGATAATGTCCTTAGAAGTATTCCCAACCGGGGGAGAAACGGATATTGGGCTAGATTCTATGACCTTCGACCTAAATATCTCAAAGATACTACCAGATAATGTACCCCGGTCCTCAATTAAAGTTCACCAATTATTCGGGGTTGACCAAATAGACTGGGACCCATTAGATGGCGATAATTATTTTGAATTGATCGATCAAGATACCATTCGTGTCCATTTGATTGAACCGATGGATCTGCTCATAGTCGGACAATTACAAGCCCCAAATATTACATCGGGTCAACCTGTTATCACATTATTGCCCGGTGGCGGTATGAGATTGGATTGGAATCCGCAAGGAGATCTAGACAACCCATACTTTGGAGGTTGGAGCATCTACAAAGTATCAGGAATTCCAGGCGGCACCTCTTATTTCCCAGACCCAGAGATAACGACTAGTGATTTCGTGTGGAGAGGCTTGATGAACGATGCTTTAGCGGTATATTTACCCGCTGATACTGGAACTTGGGAAGACGATCAGCTTTATGAAACTGGAACCTGTGTTTCTTATGCCCTCATGCCAACAGATCGAGCAGGGGAATCATCTCCACTCTACTCAGAGATTACTTTAACTTCAGAAGGGATTCCTGGATTTACTTGTGCAGATGCAATTAAGCCAACCGCAGAGGTATCAACTTTTAGCAATAATGTGGTTTATAATAACAACACAGGCTGTTATAATGATAGTAGAGATTGGAATAAATGCTATGAGTTAACATTGTCATGGACTTGGCCAGACAATGAACCTGAAGGCAATATTACTTGGAATCTTTACCGTATTGAAAACCAACCCACTCAGATAGATTTACGCTTTATCGAGCCGATTCTCACCGGATTGGTTAATGTCCCCGGTGGAACAGGTACCTATTTTGAAAACGGTACAGATTATGACGGAATCAGCCCTTATCGAACTTATTACTATATCTTGACGCCACTCGACAACAATGGAAATGAATTGACAACCATCAATTACCCAAGTGAAAATGTCGAACGGGTAACAATCGACGATGAGTATTGGCAGTATAATCAATATCGAGTTCCAGAACCACCACCGCCTGTTGAACCACCTTATGGAGTCCCATGGCTAGGCTTACTATCAGATTCGAGCGAGGATCCTCTATTCCAAGCTGCAGCCGGGGTGATGGTACTCACAGCAATGTTGAGTTTCATCGGCTCCGCCTTGGTTTTGAAGCGCCGTAAGAAATTAAAGCGAGTAATCGCAAAGAGGCTTACCAATACGCCGGCGCAATTCGATGATGACTTTGATGATTTCTTTGACTGATATTGTCAGACCGTCTCTTTTATCTCAATGAGTTAGGTGGGCCAAACGCCTGCGGCGATCGCATAGCCTGGCCATTGCGTCGGATTGCTAATCCGATGGGTCTACCCACGGGGGTTCGAATCCCCCTCGCCGCGCTCTCAGCAAGTCCCACCAGATCGATAGGAAGAGGATTCTAACCCACCGTGAACTGTTTTTATCTTAGCAAAACTACTGTTCATGTGCGCGCGCTATAAACAAATATCAATAGTGCAACGAGGGTAATATAGCCCTTTAAGCCGCATTCAGAATTTTGCGTTTTTCCTTAACACTCGCCATCCATTTCGCAACTAATCGATTAACTACAACCACAATCACAAGGAAGAGTCCAAGCCAAAGTACCCCGCTAGGTGTAGCGACAACATATACAAATGCTACAAACATCCAGCCTAAATATCCCAAACTTCGCATAAAAGAGAAAAACGCTTTTGGCATCCTTCCATTCTCATCTAAGTTTTCATCCGGATCGATGTTCCAAACACTCAAAGCATACCAAAAAGTCAACCCTGACGCAATATACAGCCAATTCGAACCAAGTCCTGCTTGTGGCCAAAACAGCGGCACCAAACCTAAACCGAACAAGGCAAAACAGTATACTTTCGATTCGAGCAAAGTCCTCTTTGGACCCTTTACATCGGGCATCATCGGAACTCCGACCTTTGCATATTCACCACTACGATATAGAGCCAAAGCCCAGAAATGAGGTGGGGTCCAAAAGAAAATCAGCATGAATAACATCCATGGAATCGGCGAGCCGAGGTCTAAAGGGTTCAGATTTGAGGGAATGGTCGCTTCCGCCGCACAGATCCACCCTATGACCGGTGGTGTCGCACCTGCAGCGCCACCGATGACGATATTTTGTGGTGTTCGACGTTTGAGCCAAATCGTGTAGACAAAGACATAGAACAATACTGAAAATAATGTCCAAAAGGCTGCTTTCCAATGAATTATGATGAATAAACCACTACCTAGAGTCGCTATGATAATACCGAAAATCAATGCATGTTTTGGACTGATCCAACCATTAGGTATAGGTCTGGTTCTCGTTCGTGACATGCCTGGATCGATATCTCGATCATAAACCATGTTGATCGAATTCGAGCCACCCGCAGCCAAAGTTCCGCCGACAAGTGTTACCAAGCTAGCAATTAGCGTATCCATCCAAGAACGATCGCCGCTGAGGCTTCCGTTTCGGACCATTATATCATGGGCCAATATTGCACAAATTGCGGTGATTTGAAGCAAGATGACCACACGCAATTTCATCAATTGCAAGTATATCTTGAAGAGGCTTGGGGTCTGCTCACTCAGATTCATCACCTACGGATTTTTTTGCAATCATCAATAACATCGTACCGATCATTGCTGATAAAAAGCTAG
>CAUZVL010000091.1:0-5221 GCA_963583355.1 Candidatus Thalassarchaeaceae archaeon | reverse complement strand
ATCTTGGACACAATTAGATAATTGGTCGGGCCAAGATCAAAGTTGGTCGAGAGAAGACTATTCTTTGAACGGTTATTCGATCACCACCCAAATCGGTTTTAGATTTACGATTTCAACCGCGCTCAACTCGACCCCAACCGAGGGATTATTCGTTGATAATTTTAATTTTTCAAATCAAGGAGAGCCGATTAGTGCATGGTTCCACGGTAATGCCAGCGGCGAATATTCACCTAATGCCGACGGCTCGTTAATCGTCCCACTTGACCTCGGTGGTCTGAGTGGGCCGATCGAATTTGTTTACTGGTCATGGTGGGATATCGAAGCCGATTATAATGATAATTTGGTGATTATGATTTCTGTCGACAATGGCTCGACATGGACAATTATGTCGCCATTGCCCGGAATCCCCGGCCTTGGGGTTCCAAGCGCTGGGGGAACCTTCACTCAACAATCCTATGGTTGGCTTGAGGTAATGCATCCACTTCCTTCGAATGTAATAGGCCATATCAATGCGAGCCAAGCGCTTCTCAAACTCAGGGTGACTACCGACGGCATCAAAAATAGTGGTGGAAGTGCTGTCGAAGGCTGGGAGGGGATAATCGTTGACGATTTATCACTTCGAATGCCTGGCGGTGACATTGCTCTCAATAATTTCACCAATGTTAGTGACCATTATCTCGAAAATGTAAGTGGCTATCCTAATGATTGGCAACACATTACTTGGGAAGGCCATAATGGCCCTTGGTCGACAACAGAGTCATTTGAGTCGAACCAAATGGTCCCTGAAGGCTGGAGAATCAACCATGAACGTGGTGCAACCCCTTGGGAAGTGGGACAGATCGACAATTCCAATAATCGCGGGCCATATTCGCCCGGTTGGCCGAGCGGACAAAATGGAGTGGCAATAAATCTTGATGGAAATTACGCTCATAGCACCTTGACTCATTTGATCTCTCCAAATTATCACCTACCGATTGGGGCAACGGCTCGTCTCTCATTCCAACATTGGATCTGTACTGAGGCCGCGTGGGATGGAGGTGCGGTTTTTACCTCGATTGATGATGGCATTTCGTGGCAATATTTTGGTGAAAACCAAACCGGGTTCTACGAAAGAACCAGCCAAGTAAATACCAATTCGCCACTATTTGGCCATGATATTTTTGATGGCTCTACCGTGAATAATGGTTGTGGTAACAATAATACCGCCCATACCTTTGCAAGTAAATCGGGAGATATTTCTTTCCTTGCAGGAAATGATGTCAGAATTAGATTCACCTTTTACTCAGATGCATATGTAAGCGAGTCTGGTTGGTACATCGATGATGCAGGTATTGAGATTGACCGATTTGTTTCAAATGGGACTTGGCTTTCTCCAATAATCGATGTCGATGAGGCGGGGTGGGCTCGCCTTGCTTCACTATTCCACACCCCGGATGAAACCGGCATCAGCATAGATATTTTAGACCAATACGGGGCTGAGATTCCAGATAAACAGAATCTGAGTTTGCCATTCACGATTGGAATTGGGGTGTGGGAACATACCAAATTACAATTTAGAGTGAATATGTGGAGCCAAAATGAAAGCATTACTCCTCGAATAGAAATTCTGCATCATGGCATTACTGAATATATCAACCAGTATCATCCGCTAATAATAGATAATGAGTCGGAAAATCCAGAATTAATTATCGGAGCTAATGGCAGTGTAAATTTGGTGAACACAAGTGGTGGTAGCACTTTCTTTGAGTTCCCAATAATTCCATGGCGGCCGTTTGAATCAGCACGAATTTCGTGTGATGGAGAGATGAACCTTTCATATTATAATCAGTATAAATATCTTGCTGGAGGCGGCCAATCCCAAGGAGGGCAGCCACAACAACAACAAGTCTCTGCAGGTTGTAATGTTGGCGAAATAAATTTTAACGAAGTAGTGGGGCTTGGCATAATCAATCCTAGGTTGAATGATGGGTGGTTCAATTGGCTGAAGTTCGAACCAGTAACCCTAAGAGCACCAAAAAATGTTTCAATAAATTTTGGAAATAGCAATCATTCAGAATTCATTATTCCAAATTTATATGCCCACACAACTCAAATTACTAAATTAATAATCGATGGAGAAGAAACTAATTTCTCCGACCCCAGAGGGTTTGAGGTAGATTATAATTCTAGTTTCAGTTTCTCGACCACAGTATTGGACGACCACGATATATCCAATCAATATCATTGGGTCACAAATCAGTCAAGTTGTGCAATAATCGTTTCCCTTTACGAAGAATGTATTTCCGGGTCCATTACCGAGAAATATCAAGAAGTGATTAACGGGACACTATATCGTTGGATGAATATCACCTGGTTGCAAACCAATCTTACTCCCGGGACTCTAAAATTGATAGGAATCTCTGCAGTTGCAGATCAACCTTTCGAATTTGCCCTCCCACCTTCCGTTTTAGCCCCACTATTAGTCGACCAAGGCGACGGAACATCAGTCCTTCCGATTAATATTAGTGCGATGCGCGGTGGGGTAATTTTCGATGGAATAATCGACTATGAAGTTTCAATTTTCGATGAATGGCAAAGTATGCCCGAACAGACGCTTTATCCGGGAAGTTCAGTCCAAGCGATTTCCAATCACACGATATTAAACGGCACCACTCCACTCATGTCAATTGGATTGATTATCTCCTCGACAAGAAATGCTTCGGATGCTTTAGCAACGTTTGCAGTCGACAATCTAGATATCGGTGGGCGCTTCATTCAGCATAGCGGTGGTGGTTTGATATCCATCAATTCAAGTCTGAGTTCTTGGGATGGCGAAAATGCAACCTGGAGTTTGGATTCTCATTGGTTACTCGATGACTACCCGCGTTTATACTGGCTGGTAACCGCCAAGAATGAATTGGGAATAACCTTGGGCCCGGCGGTTGGTATGACCGGGTCTGGAAGTTATGCTGCGAGCACAAATGATTTAGAAATTGTCGGATTTGAGGCCTCGACCAGTCAATATGATTTAGGGGATTTCTCAGACCCCCTCTGGCCATATCACCTCCAAGATGGAACCAATATTACAGTAGGGGGGGAAGTTAGATTTTCAGGTATCCAAGGGGTATTCCCCCTCCCTCAAGATACAGAGATCGAATTGGAGATATTTGATGAGAATCAATCCCATCAAATTTTGAGCGTTAACCTAGACTTGGATGGCACCTTCTCAAGTTCGTTTTTCGCTGCGGGTGGCGAACTCAGTAGTGGCGACAAATTCACGGTAATTCCTTCGTTGAAACGGGTAGGCCCTCAGGATATTGTTGGGCCAGAAGATGTGACCTCGGACCTCCAAAAGATATCCTATATCTTGGATACCGTGAATGCTGAAGTAATCTCGTTGTACGTGGTCGCTCCAGGCGGAGTTCAACCCGCCGATGGCCATGTGTGGTTCCATGGCCAAGACCTACCTCTCAGATTGGAAATAGCTGATGATAACGGCTTACCAGCAACGATGACAATGCATTATAATCGGTCGGGCCGAGGTTGGGAAGAGATGATTTTTTCGACCCCGATCGGATCATCTTCCGCTGAGATAGACCTGCCTCTAATCAATGAAAATTCGATTCCATTAACAGGGCAACTCGACGGTTATCTCGATGTTTATATCGCCGGGACAGATTTAGCCGGAAACGCGCTTACTGGCGGGGGAACTGAGACCTCCCCGCTTGCGAAGGTCCTCATTCAAGATAGATTTGCCACTTATGTTTCGGGTGAGGATTTAAGGCTTAATTCTGCGGATGAATTTTTACTACCGGGAAACACCCATAGTTTCGATTTTTCAATATCTGACGATAATGGCATCGAGTCTTTGGATTTACTAAAATTAGGCTTATATGAAGGGGGATGTATTATTCAATGGTATCCGTGGAGTGGTGAAATTATAAGCGACGCTTCATGTTTTATTAGACCCCCAAGAATCAACTATACTCAAGTTGGCGATTCAGGTATGTATTTTGTCAATATTAAATTTGAATTGAGGTGGGACCTCGAAGAGGATTTACCATCTTCAACGATGACTCCTTGGTTACACATCTATGATGAAAATGCTAGAACCGGCGCAGGATACAATTCGATAACTCCGCTAAATTGGCAATTCCATTCAGGTGTTGACCTCGTCATCGAATCCGCTAAGGATATGATTGCGCCGAAGGGTCAATTGATCGACGATATAATCTATGTTCATGGTCAAGATTTGGTAGATTTCGAATTGGTTGCTTACCACGCCGGCACAAATGTCCCCGCTCATAATCTGCCATTCACTACCAATGCATTGCTGGCCCTGAGCGGAAATACAAATCGAATCGATTTAGAAAATAGTATGAATTCAGACGGTACCTCGACTATTAGAGTCATGGTCGATGAAGTATACCTCGGCAAACAAATCTATGTCTCAGTTAGTTTATCACAATTGGCTGGCCATAATTTGAGTGGCGATTCGATTATTATCGTCATCGATGAAACCGAGCCTACGCTAAGTATTACCAATGGTTTTTTGGTCGAGATAAGAACGGATTCATTAGAAGAGATTCCAATTGAGTTAACCGTTTATGATTTAGAATCATCAAGTAATTCTGAAGTGACAATATTTTGGGAATTTATTCGTTTGGGGAGGGTTATTTCCGGCACCGAGGGCAGCACTCTCGTACCGGCTCTCTTCAGTGATTCTCAATCGACAATCCATTCTGGTAATCTCGATATGAGTGGCGCAGCAGCATTCCTTGAAAAAGGCGATTCTGTAATCGTTTGGTTTGAAGGTAAGGACTCTTCGGGGCGTGAGATTATAGGGGAAGGAACAAGCCGATCCAACCCTATTATGCCATATGTTCGCTGGGTAGCATATGAGCCTGAATTAGGAGAAATAACCACCTCTCCGTACCGTCCTGAACTTGGAGATATGATTCGAATCGACTTAACTATTTACAATGGCGGATTAGAACAAGGACAGTCATATTTGACATTGAGAGATGGGACTGGAAAAATGCTCGATAAAGTGAATCTCTTGGTTGGTATAGACCAAAGAGTGCCCTATTCATTCGAGGTTGAAGCTTGGGCTTTGGGCGATCTTGGATTAACCGTTCAAATCGATGAACAATCTCCAGTCCCAGTACCCTTGGCTCAAGTCGTTTCGCCAATTGATGATGGCGCAGCATCGCAATCAACAATGGTATCACTCGGGATCCTT
>CAUZVL010000090.1:0-5251 GCA_963583355.1 Candidatus Thalassarchaeaceae archaeon | reverse complement strand
TAGAATCTAAAACTTCATTTTGATTAAAGTGAAAGAGGGAAGGAGTCTTGGCTCGATGGAGAAGGTGGGGTTTGGAACCTCGGTTGCCTTCGATATCGACGGGTTTGATACACCCGTCCGCAGAAAATCACCTAGGCAAAAGCCAAAACGGAAACCCCCTAACCCAAAAGAGACTTCTTGTCCTGGATGTGGGCATGAAATAAGCGAGAATGAATGGTTAGATTCTTTGATTGGATTTATATCTGGAGCCCATAGTTTCGCAATTGGAAATCCAGTCAGAGCTAGAATTGTCCAGACTTTAAAAAATGAAGTTTCAAGAATTCATTTACCAAATCCCCATGATGATTGGGAATTGGAGGTAGTGGGTCGTCTTCTAAAAGAGATTGAACGGATGGTTAGTGCCGAAACAAGAAGGATTAAGCCGGTTCTCGAAGCCGAGTTAAGACAAAAAATAGAAGCGGAAATGTGGATACAATTCGAAGATGCGTGGCGAGACCGGGCAATGGTTGAATCAAGTTGATCACAATTGTGAAAGTTTTTCGCCCAAGCGGGCCGCGATAGATTCTCCAACATGAGAGCACCCTGCATCCCCACCTAAATCATAAGTAAGCATTTTTCCATCTCGAAGGTGCTCGGCTACGCTGTCGTCAATCAATGAAGATATCATCAATAAGTCATCGTTGCCTTGTTTTCGGCCTAACCAGTCAAGCATCATCTGAATAGAATTGATACTGGCGATCGGATTGACTTTGTTCATTCCAGCATGTTTTGGTGCAGAGCCGTGAACCGGTTCAAAGAATGCTTGATTATCTCCAATATTTGCTGAAGCGGCCATTCCCATTCCGCCTTGAAGTACCGCGCCAAGATCTGTTGCAATGTCTCCAAACATATTAGGGGTTACAACCACATCATAATGCTCTGGATTTCGAGTTATCCATTGGGTGAATGCGTCAATATATCCGTAATCTAGTGAGGTATCTGGATATGCAGAAGCTACTTCCTCGAATGTTTTTCTAAACAACTGGCAGCCCCTCAGGACATTGCTTTTATCGATACACGATACTCGTCTCACGCCATCTTCTGGAGCGCCATTTCTTGTTTGGGCAATCTCAAATCCCATCTTAATCAATCTCTCGCTACCCTTTTTTGAAATGGGCCGTTGGTCAAATGCAACTTCTCCTTCTATTCCGGGGAAAGTCATTTCCGCGGGCTCGTAAAGTTCTCTCCCGGAGGCTCTATCGGCGCAGCGGCGCAATAATGAATGATACAACCCCTCGGTGTTCTCCCTCAAGATAGTCATATCTACCATGCCGGGTTGCCAAATTTGAGTGAATTTTCCATGGACTTTATGCGGCACTCCTTCGTAGAGTTTTATCGGCCTTACATTCGCATATAGGTCAAAACCACTTCTCATCCCAAGGATGACCGAGCCACCGGCTAAATCGCCATTTGGGAGAAAGGCGCCGGGGTGACCTATGGCTCCAAGAAATATTGAATCGGCTTCATCCCGACAAAATTCAAACGATCCTTCAGCCCATTCTTCCCCGGTTTTGAGATAATGTTGCCCACCGCAAGGGATGATATTTTGCTCAAAACCGTGATTGGTATGCTCTTGAATGGTGTCGAGAATTCTCATCGCCTCTACCGCGACTTCTTTTCCAGTTCCATCACCTGGCAGGATTGCGATGCGGTAGTCGCTCATGAATCTCCCCAAACGACCCCCCTACATGAACGCGCCCCCGTGTTAGAAATGGCAGGTGCTAAGGGCCGATTACCTATGGAAACTAAAAATTCCAATAATAGCCGCGCAGTAATCTTACTTTCCAATCGAAAGGTAGGTTGTAATTGGAGAGTGTATCTTTATGGAGTGCCAATACACCGACTGGAAGCATGGTTGATGATAGCCGCGATAATTCCGAAGCCGAGATTCGAGTTGATATCATGCCGAAAAAGGTCAAATCATTGGTTGATACCATGCTTGCAATCGACCCGGGTTTTGATTTGACCGAATGGCTGATAATGAAAGCGGAAGAAGATTTGACTATGATAAATGCAGATTTGGTTAGAGAAAGAATTCAACTTGAGCAACGTTTGAGTAGATTGGAATCGATCAATGCTAGAATGACTCCCGAGGATATTCGGGAGTTTCCTCAAGGACAAACAAATATATTCGACTGTTTTGATATTCCAGATCCACTAAAACATCTCACCGAACGTATTGAGGATATATTGGACCAAGAACCCCACCCCGCGAGATCTTTCCTTAGTCTAACCAGCGATGAATCATGTGATGATCCGCTTCTAGCCGTTACCGCTCAGATGATGATGATCGCCGCCCATGATAAAATTGTAACCGGCGCGAAATGGGCCGATTTGTCTGACCTTTATACGCCATTATTGGAAAATGGCATCGATCCTGTAGAGTGTGATGAAGCGCTGGACCACTTGATATCAACCGGACAACTTCACGAAATTGATGATGATTGCTTTATCCCAGATGAGTGATTCCTATTGGGACCCCGTGGGCTCCCCGCTTCGGACAGCATATATGATGGACGCATAATTAATGGTTGATGGGAATAGCAAGATCGGCATTGATGGGTACCGCAGCGTGGATGACAATGATAATTATTGGTGGTCCACAAGACCTGGCTTTAGGAGTCGCAATTTTAATTGCGTTTTTTTCTGAATCAATAATACAATCCAACATCCGGAAACAACTCAAACAACGAGCTCGTATTTTACAAACCGAATTGAACCTTGCAAGCACTCGAATCAACCAGATTGGAAATATCTTGAATCGAACCGATGAAAACCTCCGTCAAGCTATGGTTGAACTCGAACGCCGGGATTCAATTGGCTCTCCTGCAGCTAGAAAACTATTAAGCACTCAAAAAGAAGCGATAAAAGCCCAAAAAATAGCGATTGAAATGAGTGGGAGTCGCTCGATTGAAACTCTAGAATCTCTCGAGAGAATGATCATATCTCAAGGGAGTCAAACCGCAAGAATGCAAGAAGTTCTAACTGCAGTATTAGAAAAATTAGCGCTTGAACCACGTCAATCAATCAATATGCGGGACTCGGTGTTAATGCAAGAGGGGCAGGATTCATGTCCTTCGATGTCTGAGGACATCATAGCCATGTTGGCCTAGGTGGGTAATGCGATGTCGTTAAGTATTGAAGAATCGGAGATTCAAGCGGACGAAACCCTTTGGGAATTGAAGGGGAGATTGCTAAAAAACCGCCTGATGAGTTTCTTTTCAATAGTTCCTCCTTTGGGAGTTTCCGTCTTATTTTTTCTAAAAGAAATTTCGATTATTTTCGTGTATTCTTCGTTCACATTCTTTATTTTTACAATTCTCTCTTTACTGAAACGAAAGTCGATCGAGAACGAATTTATCGAACAATTTGATATGACTGAAATGTTTGATGTTAGCGATAAAGATCTAAGGTTTGCACATTATCAAAGAATTCTAGCCAAAAGGATTCGAGAAAAATCAATGACCATTGTTCCCGTTTTGGGAAGAGCATCGGATAAACGGGGGCCCGATTGGGGTAAAACCGATTTTAAAATGGGCCATGAACCTGAAAGAAGAGATGCCATCAAGGAAGGAAATGCATTCATCGGTCTTGAAGGTGAATTAACCGAAGGGGAAAAAATGGTTGCCGGGGCTGATGAGACCTATGCAAAATATGCCCAAAAAAGATGGGAGCGTGCTGAAACTAATGATCCCGACATCGTTGAATATGGAGTAGAAAGATTAGGCGATTTGGTAAAAACTGATTACTTTGAGAAAAATGCCGAAGAGGGAGTTTTCTCAAAGGCTGCAAAACTCGATGAAGAATCCGGTTGAATCCATAAACCCCCGGCCTTGAGGTGATGATATGTCGGTCAAAGCCATCATCGTAGCCGGCGGTCATGGTTCGAGGTTGTATCCTTTGACCAAGTATACTCACAAGACTTTATTGCCGCTATTTGGTAAACCGTTAATCGATTATGCATTGGCGACTATCCGTCAAGCAGGTATTGAAGACATCACAATTATTGGAAATAGATTTATCGATAAAATTCGACGCCATGTCGGTGAAGAGGTTAATTATGTTCTTGAGTCTGAGCCAAAAGGAGTTGCTGAAGCCTTGAATTTAGCAAGAACTGGAAATGAAGATTGCTCTTTATTAATCTGGTTCTCTGACAATATTACAAATCTAAATCTAACAGAATTAGTGGAGAATTTTAACTCTGGGGCGGTTTTATTGACTCGAGAAGTAGATGACCCCTCCTCCTTCGGCATTGCCATAATGAATAACAATTCAATAGTGGATGTGGTGGAAAAACCAAAAAAACAAGTTGGCAATCTTGCAATCGGTGGGATTTATCTCTTTGATTCATCGTTTTGGTCGCGATTGGATTCTACCATGAATGATGCCCCATTCTCTATCTCAAATATTACTCGTCAGTATATCAAAGAAGGGACTGCTAAAACAATTAATGTTGGAGAGAGTACCTGGATCGATTGTGGAACGCCTGAAAGCCTAGAACGCGCAGGGCAAATGGTAGAGGACGGTTTGTTCGAGACGCCGTGGAGGGATTCAGAATGAAAATAGGGATAATTGGTGCGGGTATGGTCGGCGGAACCATCGAACAATGTTTTTCAAACGTCCATGAATTATATGTTCACGACCCTGCTCGGGGGACTTCTTTAGCGCTTGTTACCGATAATGTCGAGATGGCATATATTGCGGTGCCAACCCCTCCTATGGCAGATGGTTCATGTGATACAAGCATCGTGGAAGAGGTACTTAGCCAATTACCTAGTGGATTCATTGCGGTAATCAAAAGCACCGTCATCCCTGGAACAACCGCGAACTTACAGGATAAGTTTTCAGATTTAAAATTGGCTTTTTCTCCAGAGTTTTTGGTGGAAAGGAATAGGATTGCAGATTTTTCTAATCAAAAGATATTGGTTGTGGGGACCTCTCATAAAGAGGTTGCTGAGATGGTGTTTTTACAACATAAAGAGGCGGGGGTTTTAAAATCAGATCAAACGTATTTCGTTAATTCTACCACGGCTGAAATGGTGAAGTATACCAAGAATAATTTTTATGCCTTAAAGGTGATTTTTGCTAATCAAATGTTCGATATCTGCCAGAAATTAGGCATAGATTGGAAGGTTATAACAGACATTATTACCGCACCACAAGACCAATTGATTGGACCTTCCCATCTCGAACCGATGATGGGGTTCTCGAG
>CAUZVL010000089.1:0-5279 GCA_963583355.1 Candidatus Thalassarchaeaceae archaeon | reverse complement strand
GATGCATGGTAAAGGCTCCATCGTAAAGATCTTACAACGAAGATTGAATATCCCCAAAGAACGAACCATTTCAATCGGTGATTCAGCAGGAGATATTGGTATGTTTAATCAAAGTGCACTTTCAATATGCTTCAACCCATGGGATGAGAAACCGGTTGCAGTTGCAAAGTTAACAATTCGAACAACAGATTTGACAGATGTTTTGAATGCGATAAAATCCCATCTAGGCCAATGATTCGGCCGAAAAGATTGCAGGATCCGGTCCAACTGGAAGCTCATCGTATTCATCTGGTTCCAAGTCCCTTTGAACAGCATCGGGAGAGAGAATTTGTGAATTACCGTGTGGGTCCAAAAACTCCAAAGTGATCGCCCGAGGAATCGGGTCTTCCTTCAATTCCAATAAGGTGGTGTGTAATTCTTGCAAGGTCTTGATGTCTTCACTTGGGGCATCTTCAGCATAACACTGGCGAGTAACCATGATGATGATGTCCATGAATCTGTTGATCACCCCTTCGACATTTGACACATAACCGGTTGAGGCCGTCCCCGGTTTCACCTCAAGATCCAATTCTGGAATTCTTACCGTGCAGGAGGAAGACCTGACTACCCGTGCTCTTATGTGCTCTGGCTTTGAAATTACCAAAGTGCTCGCACCTGGTTTTTTTCCCTCTGCCGGTAAAAAGTCGGTTTGACGCCAGCCGCATGCATGGCATAGGACGGTGATTTGGGTGTGTTCGCCGAAATATGGGATTTCGTCGAGATGGGTTAGCATCCTAACCTGGCCCTCGACAGAACACATCGGGCAAGGGATTTCGATTTCTTGTTCGGTCATGGGAATCCGCCTCGTCCCAAATCTTCAGCATCTTCAGCAAAAGCCTCATTTTCAACCCCACGGACACCTCTGCATCCTGGTGGTAAAAGCATTAATCGAGTGTCGGTCAATCGGACGATTTGTCCTTTTAGGTCACCTTCAATAAATTTATTCAACCGATTTAATGCAGAATCGAGTTCGACATCTCGCTCCATCAGTTTTTCCATTTGGACGATGGCTGCATTACCATCTGCAAGCCAATCAAGAAGAACTGGAACTCCGGTTATATCATGCAAAACCGCACGATGCAAGACTAATCCGGATGCAATTCTCGGAACCGGAGCATCAGGATATAGCATCTCCATATCGTGGTAAAGTGTTTCTATCTGCCTAACCTTCTGGTCGGTTGGCTCCGAGGGCATATTGATGCGCCTTGGAGGTGATCCGGAGAAATCATCAAGCGAGATTGGCTTGTGCTCTTCCTCGCTCATGCCTTACATGGTGTGACGGTTGGTTGATAAGGGTCCCGCGAGACGAGGGTTTGTTCCCGCCTATTGTACGGGGACTCTCTTGTGGGGGTATCAATTTGAACGAATCGGGACCAAGCGTAGTTAAGACAGGAACCAGCACCATTGGAATCACTTTCAAAGGAGGCGTGGTTGTAGGTGCAGATCACCGTGCAACCATGGGACATTTTGTTGCCAATAAAAGTGTTCAGAAGCTCTTCAAAATCGGCGGTAATCTTGCCTTGACAACCGCTGGACTAGTTGGCCATGCACAATCACTTGCTCGAACCCTCGCAGCAGAGGTTTCTTTGTTTGAACTTCGCAGAGGCGTCCAAATGACTGTGAAAGGCGCTGCAACACTCACAGCAAACATCCTTTCTGGAAAACCTCACTGGGTTCAATTACTCATCGTCGGAGTTGACGCTGAAGGTGGCGCAGTTTATTCGATAGATTCAGCAGGTGGTTCCATTCCTGACACTTATTGTGCAACAGGATCAGGATCACCTTACATGTACGGAGTTTTAGAAGATGGTTTTAGTGAGAACATGACTAGAAACCAGGCGGTAGCTCTTGCTGCACGCGCACTATCCGCCTCCGCTCAACGCGATGCTGCATCCGGTAACGGAATGGACTTAGCAGTCATTACCCAAAAAGAGGGATATATATCCGTCGACCAAAGCGAGATTGCAACCGCTTTGAAGCGCTAAACCTTTTTCAAACTCCACCCGCGGGCATCTTGTTCGCAAACCCATTACTTGGGTTTACAACATCTGCAGTGGGTAGGTCGGTGACAAAGTATGAGACTTAGTTTCAAAGAAATGAAAGATGAAATTGCAAAGATCGTTCCGGATGGAATCAAGTATGAGGTCAGCCTTGAGGCTGGTGATATCTCGATAATTACACCTTCACCGGAGTTATTCGGTGGCGGAGAAGGTCTGATCGGCAAGATCGCAAAAACGATAAAACGTAGAATTGTGCTGCGACCAGATGCATCCATCATGCTACCTGAAGATCAAGCAGAGACCTATATTCGAGATTTATTGGAAGAAAAAGCCGGTATTAAAATGATTTACTTCGACGCTTGTTTTTGTGAAGTTACTGTGATATGTGAGAACCCTAGTGAAGCAGTGGGCAGAAGAGGAGAAAATGTCAAAGCGATTCGAGATGAATGCGGTTGGCTGGTGAAATTTGAGCGTACCCCACCGATACATTCGAAGACAGTTCACGATATCAGAGGCTACAGAAGCAGTAATTCTAAGGAAAGAAGAAAGTTGTTAAAGGACTTTGGACTTAACATTTACAGGCCAAAAAGGCCTGGTTCATTTTGGGTTAGAACAACAGCATTGGGTTCGTATAGAGAGGTTGGAAGAGCTTGCCATCTAGTGACTACAAACGAAAGTAAAGTCATGGTAGACGTCGGGGTCAATATCGCATCAGATACCGACCCAATGCCGTATTTCACCGCTCCAGAAGCACTTCCTATGGAAAAACTCGATGCAGTAGTCTTAACTCATGCTCATCTTGACCATGCTGGAATGTTACCGGTTCTTTTCAAATACGGATATCGTGGACCGGTATATTGCACTCCACCAACCCGTGATTTGATGCTATTATTACAGACTGATTTCCTCAAAGTGGGCGGTGCTGAAGGAAAGCGAGCCCCGTACGATATGAAAGATATTCGTACAGCTATGAAGCACGTAGTAGATGTTGATTGGGGACAAACCGTCGATATTACGCCCGATGTGAAATTGACCTTCTATAATGCTGGCCACATTCTCGGTTCTTCATCTGTACATCTTCACGTCGGTGAAGGAAAGCATAACATCGTCTTTTCAGGTGATCAGAAATACGAGAAATCTTGGCTTTTCGATGCTGCAAATACCCGATTCCCTCGCTGTGAAACCTTGGTTATCGAGTCAACTTACGGTGCGGCTGGTGATTTCCAGCCTTCAAGAGAAGAAGCAAATCAAGAATTGCAGGACATTGTCAGTAGAACTATTCAGCGCGGTGGCAAATTGATATGTCCGGTATTCGCGGTGGGTCGTTCTCAAGAAGTAATGATTGCAATCGATGATCTATTCCGTTCGGGAGCGGTTAAAACGGTACCTGTATACCTCGATGGGATGATTCAAGAAGCGACAGCAATTCATTCGTCTCATCCAAATTATCTTACCCAATCATTACGCAAGAGCTTGTTGAAAGATGATGGGCAAAATCCATTCACCAGTGAATGGTTTAGGCCGGTTCAAGGAAGAGAGATGCGTGAATCTATTATTTTGGATGGTAGCCCTTGTATCGTATTGGCGACAAGCGGAATGTTAAACGGTGGCCCGGTGATGAATTATTTCCAGCATTGGGCTCATGAGCCTAGAAACGCACTTTGTTTCGTTGGCTACCAAGCAGAAGGTACACTCGGAAGAAGACTCCAAAAAGGCTTCTCTGAGGTTCCGATGATAATTAATGGCCAAACTGAGATTGTTAAAATAGGCTGTGAGATGGCGACCATCGATGGCTTTAGCGGCCATTCTGATCGTCGACAATTACTGGAATTTATCGAGAATATGAGCCCTCGGCCAAAGAATGTCATCTGCCATCACGGTGATTATTACAAGTGTAATGAATTGGGGCGAACCTTAAGAGAGAAATTCAAAGTTCGCACTTATGCACCTCAAAACCTTGAGACAATTCGCCTGTCTTGATTAGTCTCACTTTACCATAGATCAATTATTGAGTGGAGGGTGCAGGGAGTAAGCCCCTTTCTGTTCCCGTTTTACCGGTGACTGCATTCAACTATGCGTCCTACCTGTCCCTAACGTGCCGCATTATCGGAACTGTTTGGACTTGCTCCAGCGAGGTTGCTCGTCTCATCGACCACGTGGCAATCTCGTCCTTCCGGATTCATCGTACACACCTCGTATCGTATCGTTTCTGCACCATTGACCGACCCATTTCTGTGTCTCGACTTGTGTCGTTCGCCTGCACTGTGGAGAGGGGACTTTCCTCAGACTCGAAGTCTGTCAGCAGTCCTCCTGCACCCTCCATGCAATATGTGTGAGCGATTAGTTCTTCAACCCATTGGAAAAGTCGAATCAGTAATATTCTTCTTCATCGTAGGTTAGATTCTTTTTTGGACCGGTTCTTATCAAGAACCCAAGCAGCAAGATTAAAGTTCCAGCAATCACTCCAAAACCGGTCAGCATAGCACTATTGGCGCCGTCTAAACCCCCAACCATAAAAGTGCTAGAACCTTTATCAATTTGTATTGAATTTGTTCGAGCTTCCAATCCCTCTGGAGTGGATACTTCAATCCAGGCCGCCCCTTCGTATTCTGGAATCCATTTGACTTTGAAAGTGGTACTATTTCCACCGCTGATCATAATGTTTACCACTTCGAGCAATACTCTATTACCACCTGATTCGACCGCTTCGATCCTAACACTGGTAGATGCATCGACCGAACCTGAATTATGAACGGTGATGTTTAACCACAAGGTGTCGAGAACCTGTGGCTGAACATTGAGTAATTCAATATCTTCGGATTCAATACTCAAATCGGCTCTTCTCTTTTCCAATTGCAATACTGCTATCGGAGTTTCTTTAGCATTGAATGACTCATCGATTTGTTGGCCTGCATGGTCATGACCACTAACCCAAATCCACAAATCCCATCCTAGGTCCCTGCTCGAATTGGGTAAAACTGAATCTAAATCAATTACTGCTTCGACTGGAATTGACTCCCCAGAACCGGTTCCTGCAATCAATTGCATTGTGACGTTTCCCCCGATTAATGACGATTCGGTTAAGGTTCTGCCCTCCGGCATTAGAATCCAATGAAGGCGAAGAGATTCTACGTCGATCCCTTCAGGTTCATCGATCATCAATTCGAATCGTAAATCTTTCCAATCTCTCTCTTCGATGAGGCTCTCAGCAGAAGGTGAAAGAAGTTGAGTGATTCTTGG
>CAUZVL010000088.1:0-5326 GCA_963583355.1 Candidatus Thalassarchaeaceae archaeon | reverse complement strand
GAGGTTGTACGAAGGTACGAAACCGGTCATCGGTAATCGAACGATAGTATCTGCTGCAGCGATCACTTCTTTTGATACTCCAGCGTTTTCAGCTCCGACCACAAGCAATACGTCACCGGTGAGATCAGCACCCCAGGGGGCGCGGTCGCCGATATCTTCGGCGACAATTATTTTTCGATTACAAGCCGCTAAGATTTCCTCTGTTTGGGCATAGACGACCGGAATGAATCGGTCAGCTCTCATTCCGGCTCGGCGAATGGTTCGGCGTTCGGCGTGGGTTTTTTCGACATTGATGATTACCGCAGTCGCACCGCTAACCTCTGCGGTTCTAATCACAAACCCGAGATTGGTAGAATATTCGACCCCATCGAATAGCCAAATAGCGCCTGGCCGTTGAAAAATAGTGTCGAGGGTACCATGAGGTTCTCGCTCGATAAGAGCGAGAGCATCCTGTGGTCCGTCAGCGCTCATTCGCCACAAATCATTGGTTGAGCCCTCTTCGATGACGATATTTTGTTGTTGGCAAATCTCGATAATTTCAGTACAGTCGGCCTCTCTGTCTATCAATACTAATTTGATATCCTCGCCTTTATGAAGGGCGGCCAGAACCGCCTCTTTACCGGTGATTTGGCCCGCCATGATTGTTCCGATAGGCTTGCAGCACATGAGTGAACCGCTGGCCTTAGTATGTTTTTTCGCGTGGACAGACTCATAAAGGGGAGTCAAGTCGGCGGAATGCTCCAAAGGAGTAGGTGACGTACCATGACTAAGGGACTCTACCAACATATTCGAGAAAACTGGAACAACCCAAAGGCAACCCAGTCCCATCAGCAACGCCAAGACCGCATGATTGCATGGCGCCGCGAAGAGGTTAATTGCCGTATCGAGCGACCTACTCGCTTAGATGCTGCCCGCCGCCTTGGCTACAAGGCAAAGCAAGGTGTTGTCCTTGTCCGAACCCGTGTTCGCCGTGGTGGACTTCGCAAGGGTACTGTCAACATGAAGCGAAAGCCAAGTAAGACTGGTGTCACAAAAATCACTATGGCTAAGAACATTCAGCGCATCGCTGAAGAGCGTGTTAACCGTCACTTCCCAAATCTGGAAGTTCTCAACTCATATTGGGTTGGCCAAGATGGAAAGCACAAGTATTACGAGGTAATTATGCTCGATCCATCCCACCCATCTATCAAGGCTGACAAAGAACTTGGCTGGATTGCAGATGGGCACCACAGAGGACGTGCGTACCGTGGAAAGACCAGTGCTGGCAAGCGTGGACGCGGTCTGCATAACAAGGGTAAGGGCGCAGAAAAGCTTCGTCCATCTCTAAAGGCGCGCGGAAACATCGGAAAGTAATTTCCAATCGTAGGGTTCTTTGAGCCGGACTTGTTCCCATTCGTTATCGAGAGGGAGGTTTTACCATGTCTAGCACTGAGATTCGCCTTCAAGAACTACACGGGAAAGAGGTTTTTCTTCCCGATGGTCGCATGCTTGGAATCGTTCACGAGACCATCATCGATGCTGAGGATTTGAAAGCGACTCATCTTTTTGTGACCAATACTCGGGCCGAGTTGGTTGAAGCTTCGGTTAATCTTACTTTGCCATGGCGCTGGGTGCGCTCGGTCGGCGATGTTGTAATCTTGCGATGGTTTCCAAAAACTCCAATCCCGCTTCTATGAGGTGAATAAATAAATGACGCTAGAAGTGCACATTCTGGGAACCTCGTCGGCTCGACCGGCCCAAGGCCGGTCGGTGTCTGGGTCGATAGTTGAAACCCACGAAGGGATGATAGTCGTCGATTGTGGCGAGGGATTCCAAAATCGCCTGGTAGACCATCGAGCCAAAATGAAGGCATTCGGTGGGCGCAGACTCAAGATGGCTCGTATGTCGGCCATCTTGTTGACTCACGGTCATTTAGACCATACTTGGGGCTTATTGCCTTGGTTGCAAACAATGGCCCTCGATGGCCGCCGAGAACCTTTGTGGGTAATTGGCCCGACCTCTTCAGAAGTAATCGATACTTTACTCGGAGGGGAGAATGAGCCCGAGGTAAATTCGTCGGATTTGGTCTTACAATACGATATGTGGATGGATCTCGGCGCTACGTCCGAATCTTTGGGTTATGAATTAAATTGGGTTTTAGGCGATGGTATTCGCTGGTTGGACATGAATTCTGGCGAAGAGATTCCATTGCCCCAGCCATTCCCAAGCGTGAGAATTTCGGCCCATTCTACCCAACATACCGTTCCGTCTTGTGCATGGAAAATCATGACGGCTCCACGGGCGGGAAAATTTGACCGTGAAGCCGCTAACAAATTGCCAAACGATATTCGGGCGCGCTTAGGTGCGGGAGATGATGTTGAGTTCTCGGGTGAGGTTTTAGCAGCAGCTAATTTTAGAGAAGAGCCACGACCTGGATTATCGGTGGTGATTTCGGGGGATACGGCCGAGCGTTCGATAGAGACCGAGTGTGATCTATTGGTCCACGAAGCGACCTTTCTCGAAAGCCATTCCGATATTGCAAACGAACATTTGCATTCGACCGCTGCTGGTGCAGCAAGAACTGCGCTCAAATGCAAAGCCATACATCTAGCTCTGACCCATTATTCGGCTCGATTGGAACAACACGGTCCTGCGATTGCAGAAGCCGGTGATATTCACGATATGGTAATCGCATGTGGCGATGGGGATAGGTTGGTTCTAAACGATGATTATTCATTACAACATCTGGTGATTCAGCCCGAGGGCTGGATGACTTGTTGAAGCGAGATGTTCAAAGCCTCGGCCATGTCATAGTCTATCCATGAAGCAAGCCCGAATCTTGGTTCTCCTCCTACTCGCATCGGTTCTTGCCCCGAGCATAGCCGCAACAACAGGGCGGGCCGCCCCCGCATGTACCGAATTGGATTTGAGTGATATCTCGGCATTTGTTGCGGTCAATCCCGATGCCTGTATCAGGGTCGATTTAGGAGAGAGGGCGCCTCAGAGCGTCCTAGAATTCTCTATTGTCATCGCAGATGATGCGATGGATGTCCTTCTTTTTGATGAAAATAGCATCCTCCCTTATGAGAACGGTCAATCTTACCGAACTTCATTCGTTAGTGAAGCCTCCTTTGAATCAGCCATCGGCCTCTATGAATTCGATTGGGCAACACCGCCATCACTCGAATCGAGGCATTGGTATATGATAATCGATAATTCGGCTCATGATGGCGATGGTGGAAAGGGTGATCAAGGTGGAATGCAGAGTAGATTTTCAATCGACGCAGTTCCGGCAACCGATGGTCCATGGACCCCTGTTCACAATGTATATTTAGTCGCCAACGAGACAAAAGAAAACCTTCACCAATTTGCTTTAGATAATGGAACGGGAATTAGTTTGACCGTAGATGTTCTATCCGGTACCGGTGATATTTTCATCCAATCAAACAACCAAGTCGATGGTGATCTATTCATCGCTGGGACCAAGATTGAAGGTGGTTCTTCAAACTCCCAATTGACTTGGAGTGTTCCAGAATATTTAGATGGCAATGGATTGAATTTAATCGCCTCAGCCAATCAGGGTGTACCTTTCCATTTCTCCTTGGAAATGACTTACGATCCACCGGTCGACCCAGTTATTGTCGACCATGCGAATTCGACAACGATCATCGGTAAAAAAATCACTCTCGACGCCACCAATACTCCGAATAGTCTTGACCAAATATCCTCGTTATCTTGGGATTTTGACGAGGATGGAATAGAGGATGACACCGGAATGTTGGTAGAAGCTTCTTGGCTGAGCCCAGGGCTGAAAACCATCACTTTAACCGCTATTTCTCAAAGTGGTGCAAGCGTTAGTGCTAGTCATCAAGTCGAGGTGTTGGACGTGGTAAACCCGATTGCGTCTATCGGTGGTGAAGGTATCAGAGGCCTCAATGGTGAATGGCGTTTATTGCGAACCACGGATTTAACTTTGACTGCAACAACCTCAACCGATGACGATGCTATAGCCTCGATCCATTGGGATGTGCCGGGATTATCGGGCGGTTCAGCCGCTTCACAAGTTACTGTAAGTTGGTCACAAATCGGAACCTATTTGGTTAATTTAACCGTGATTGACCCCTCCGGGAATATCGGTAAAGTCAATACTACGATTGTGGTTTGGGATTCAACCAAGCCACTGCTTGAAACTAGTGAAATCGATGCAATCGATACGGTTGTAGTCGATGAAAAATTCACACTCACAGTAATTGGTGTCGATCCATTTGACGATGCTTCAACCCTGATCTATCATTGGGATTTCGACTTATCCGAGGATAGCGATGATGATGGAGATGCTAGAAACGACCCCGATATGACCGGTTCGACCATTGATGTTGAATTCACTAAAGAGGGCGAACATTCGGTCAGAGTTACCGTTTACGACCCTTCAGGGAATTCGGCCAGCCACGGGTTTGTGATCGATGTAATCCCACCGGCCGATTCCAGCAGTGTCTTCGGAATCGTCGCCTTGGTCTTCTTCGTTTTCTTGGTTACCGCCGGCGTGGTTCTCTTTGGTCATCGAAGTGTACAGACAAAATTGGCGACTGAATTGCTGGTTTCAATGGGATTGAACCCTAGCGAAGCAACCGCCAGAATAGAAGAGGTCGCTCGAAACCGCAAATTATCAGCATTCGCCAAAGCAATGGATATCGCTGGAATCGGCGATGGTGGCGAGATCAAAACAGCCGATCAAATCGAATCGGATCAGAAATCTGCAGAAAGGGCCGCAATTTATGGAGCGGGGGCAGATGCGTTAGTCACAGATCAAAATGCAGGATTCCGACCTTCAGTACAGCATCACCAACCAATTAATTCAACCTTTGCTGATGCGGCCTTAGCAGCATTCGAGGATTCACCAGCACCTACAATAAATCAGCCGCAGGTCAAAAAAGTAGCAAGTGGAAATGTCCGGTCCGGTGGAGTATCCTTGCCTATCCAGCAAGCCCCTATTGCTAAGCCTCAAACGCATTCGCTCAAAGGTGATTGCTCATCGTGTGGAAAACCGTTCTCTTTGGAGATGCCGGCTGGGGCTAATAGTGCGGTAGTAGCCTGTCCTAGTTGCGGTGCAGACAATTTATTCGAGCGCTGAAACCACTATTTTTCACGCCCGGGTGGGGGATGGGTTAATGACAGGGAAAAGTACCAATCGTTTTTGATGTCAAAGTCAGGGGTGCGAATGCTCCACCGCGGAGTGGGAAAACCACTCGGTGGCCAAAGACTGGCAATCTTTCTGGTTTTGGTGATGATGACACCTCTATTGCAACCGGTAAACGCCGAGGTTGGAGTTGGGCGAGATGATTTTGGA
>CAUZVL010000087.1:0-5350 GCA_963583355.1 Candidatus Thalassarchaeaceae archaeon | reverse complement strand
CATCGCACAACTTATCGGGATGACCCGAAGCGACACTCTCGGAAGTGAACAAATCCCTTGCCATGGAGTTGTGGCCGTAATCGGCTGCCTATCAATCCTTGTGCTAATTTTAGCGATGACTTGATGGCATAAATCGACTCGCCCTCTTTTATGGGCACCGAAACCATCTGGCATCCAACCTCATACCGAACCCACACTTTGGAACAAATTCAAACAGATGGTGCTGATTTAGTTGGCAGCGAAGTAACCGTTTGTGGCTTTATGGAAGCGAACCGTGGGAAAGGAAAAATCTGCTTTATGGATTTGAGAGATGGAACTGGCCGAGTACAAATTTTTCTCAAACAAGGCGGGGTTAGCGATGAAGAGTTGGAATCTGCTCAAAACCTTAGCCGAGAATCAACCGTTCAAGTAATTGGTGAAGTCGCTCAAAAGCGCCCCCCGAAGGTTGCTGAAGGCCAACCTATACCCGCTCCAACCTACGAGGTTGTCGCATCAAAGTTCATAGTTGTAGCAAAAGCGGCCACACCGCTGCCATTAGGTGTTACCGACACCGTTTCAATCGGCTTAGATACCCGTCTGGATAATCGATTTCTCGACTTGCGTCGAGCTCATGTAAACGCGATGTTCACATTGCGCTCCAAGGTGTTACAATATGGGCGAGACCATTTAATAATGGAGGGATTCAAGGAGATTAATTCTCCGAAAATCATCGCTTCAGCCTCCGAAGGCGGAACAAATTTATTCCCTATGATGTACTTTGACACCCCTGCATTTCTCAGCCAAAGCCCGCAATTATACAAGCAGTTAACCATCCTTGGTGGCATGGAAAGAGTGTTTGAAATTGGCCCCGCTTTTAGAGCGGAAAACCACGACACTTATCGCCATCTAAATGAATTTATTTCCTTCGATATCGAAGGGGCTTGGATGAATGATGACGATGTAATGTGTGTTCAAGAACGTATGATCAATCATATTTGGCAAAGCGTCGCAGATAACGACCAAGATCAAATTGACATAATCAATAAATACCGTGAATCCCAAGAGGACCAGCCGATTACCGTAGACGTTCCGAGCCTACCATTTCCAAGAATTGAATATTGTGATGCAATAAAAATGATTCAAGAATCCGGTGCTAGCATCACTTGGGGTGATGATATTGATGCCGCTCATTGTGATATCATCGCAGAAAAATTTCCGGGTTTCCACTTTTTACCACGTTGGCCAATGGAACTGAAACCATTCTACATCCATCACATCACAGGCGAAACCGGTGCTACCGGTGAGCAACTCAGCCGCGGTTTCGACCTCAATTACGGTCGTGATGAGATGACCAGCGGTGGTCAGCGTGAGCATAATGTCGAAGTCCTAGAGCAAAATCTACGCAATAAAGACCTCAACCCCGCTGATTTCTCATTCTATACCGATGGATTCCGCTTCGGCGCACCACCTCACGCTGGCTGGGGGTTGGGCGTAGCACGATTATTGATGGTTCTAACCGGTGCACGAAATGTGCGTGAAACCGTTCTCTTCCCAAGGGACCGGCAACGAGTTACCCCGTAAGTTCAACTAACAAAGGTGATCAAATGCCTGTCGACCGTATGCAATGGGGAGCAGAGGAATGGCAGGTTGGTGACCTGTATATGCCTGAAGATCCATCTCCTTACCAGAAAGATTCCGGCATCCCTTGTATGATGCTGATTCACGGTGGATTTTGGAAATCTGAATATGGCATGGATTTGATGGCACCGATAGCAGAAGATTTGGCGGAGTCTGGCATCGCGGTATGGAATATAGAATTCAAGCGAACAACACCAGACCAAGAAGGCGTTTGGATGGACACCTTGTCCGATGTCATGCGAGCTTGGGGCCAACTCGCTCTCTTGCCAGGGATCGATACTGTACGGACAGGAATAATTGGACACTCTGCCGGTGGTCAACTCGCATTATTGATGGCAGCAAACGCGGAGAAAAAACCATGGTTGGTCGTCGCTCAAGCACCGATTGCAGATTTGATCGCTGCCGATAGAGAAAATCTTTCCGATGATGGCGATGCTGCAAGAAGGTGGGTCGGCTGTGGCCCAGAACAAGATGAATTACTCTGGAACCAATTGAATCCAATCAATAATTTGCCACAATGCCCGGTCCTATTAGTTCACGGAAAAAATGACCAAGAGGTACCATGGACTCAATCTAAGTCATATGTTCAAGCGCTCAAAGTACATGACGAAGAGGTTCAAGAATTATGGTTGCCGGGAGACCATTTTTCAATTATTGATGTTGCTAGTGATGATTGGCTGGTTCAAAAAGATGCTATTCTCGACTGGTTTTAAACTGGTACTGACAACACCAATTCGGATGGAATTACTTTACGCTAATCAAACATTCCTCGGAATAATTGGTACTGATAATACCAAAAAGTAGTGTTGTCGGTACCAATTAGATTGAAAGCCACCCAATTGTTGGGACTGGCATGGACTGGCTCGGAACCGACTTCCCATTCTCGACCTCGGCTTTGGCTGGGAAACACGCAATCGTATGTGGTGCTTCCAAAGGAATCGGCGCGGCTGCAGCGCAAATGTTGGCTAAGGCTGGTGCTAGAATTACTGCGGTTAGTAGGAATCCTCAGGCCTTTGTCAACACGCTATCTGGGGATGGACACCGAGCTGCTAGCGTAGATTTAGAAGACCAGAATGCAATTGACGAATTTATTTCTTCAATTGGAGAATGCCACATCTTAGTAAATAATGCAGCCGGGCCTCCCGGTGGCCCAATCCTGTCGAATGAGGTCGAGGATTTCTTGGTTCCATTCAAGCGGCATTTACACGCGGCTCATACGCTGGTGAAAGGATTGGTCCCCCTTATGGAAGCGAGTGGATATGGCAGGATTGTCAATGTTATTTCGACTTCTGTCCGTGAGCCGATTCAAAATTTAGGCTTGTCGAATACTTTGCGAGGAGCTATGGCTTCATGGTCAAAATCTCTTTCCAGAGAATTACCAACTTGTATTACCATCAATAATGTATTACCTGGATTCACCGACACCGATAGATTGGGTTCTTTGGCTGATTCCATTAGTGCAAAAACCGGTAAATCCCCCGCCGAGGTTCATTCTACTTGGATGAGCCAAGTTCCGATTCAAAGATTGGTTGACCCGATCGAAACTGGGGCTGCTATCGCATACCTATGTATGCCAATTTCGGGAGCGATTAGAGGCGTATCTTTGGCGGTTGATGGCGGTAGAATGCGCTCGATTTGAGGTGATGTTGTGAAAGATTTGAATCCGGCTCAGGCTGAAGAATTACTCAATATGTTTGCAGAAGGAGATTCGTTAGAGGCCATAAACTCAAGCCTTGCACTACATTTGGTAGATTTAGCACGGGAATTAGGCCGCGATGCTTTGGTCGGTCGTTTGCTCAAGCATGCGGCTGATGTTTCAACTAGTGACGAGGATTTGGGCTGGTGCCAATTTGAATTGATGAAGTACGATGGTTCGTCGACCGAAGAGATGGTCGGCTTATCGATTCAATCTGAAAAAGATGGCTTAGGTGGTTTAGCTGCAGGAATATATCACCATTTGGCTCTGATGACAATCGGTAGTGATGAGGCAGAAACTTTTGCGAATCGGTCGATGCAATTGCGTCAGCAGAACGAAGATCTTGAAGGGATGATTTACGGCCATGCGCTCTTGGCCCATATTGCAAAATCAAATGAGGACTGGGATGCTTCAAAGTTACATTTGCTCAAACGCTTAGAAATAATTCCAGAGGATGAAAAATTCGAAAGGATGGAAGCGCTCGCTGATTTAGCTCATACTCATACGACCGTAGGCGAATTGGAAGATGCTCAAAAAATGTTAATCGATTCTTTGGAGATTGCTGAAGAGATCTCGGACCTATCCGGAATTTTGGTTGCAAAATGGGGTTTGGCGGATTTGGCTGAGATAAGTGACCAACCCGATGAGGCTATGGTACAGTTATCAGATATCATGACCGCATTCATTGAAGCGGGTGAAATCGCACCACGTTCGGTAAGTACTCGGGTTAGCAAATTGACAAGTTCGCAGTGAGATTGATACCACGATGCCCTCTCCCAATGGGAGAGGGAGTTCATGGAGTACGACATTTTCTTTTCAATAGCTCAAACTCCTGACCATAATGGATTCACCCCTAGTGAATCTGAGATGTTTGATAATTATTTTTCCCAACTCAAGGCCGCAGACCGACTAGGGTTCGGGGTTGGATGGCTGGCTCAAGCCCATCTTTCGACCCAAACTCAAAAATTAAATTCCCAGCCAGTAGTCCCTCATTGGCAAGGCGAGGTTGGGCTTTGTACCGATTTTTATCAATTGGCAGTGATGAGTTTTCAAGCGACCTCAAACATTGATATCGGTTCGGCTGTAGTAAGTATTCTAGCGAGCGGTGGTCCGATTGCAAATGCCGAAAGAGTTGCTAATACAGTTCAATATCTTTCAATGATCGATTCACAAAGAAAGCTCCACTTTGGCTTTGCTGCCGGACGATTTGAATTTATGGCCCGGCCCTATGGAATCGTGCCACGCACCCCGGTTGAGAAAGCAGCATGGCCGGCTTTGAGAGGACAAATATTCATAGAAGCAAGCGAAATTTTCTTGCGGCTTTTGCGCGGTGATACCATCCGAGCCAATGATATTGGCCCAACTATATTGACCCGAAGCAATTTCCGCTCTGATGATGATTGGGCTGCGGTTCAAGCCGCCGCTGAAAGCGAGGATGATGAAATCGAGATCCAGAGACGATATGAATTTGAGGACATATCTATAGTTCCAACACATTGGCCGAGAGAACAATTGGAGTTAATCGCTGGAACTCACGACCCAAAAGCCCAAGAATTCGTTAACAAAATATTGCCGGTCAAGGTGTTCAATCTATCGATTACCTCGCCGGAAATCATCGATGCAACCCACGAAAAAATGACAAAATTATACCATCCTGATGGTGGCCAATGGGAACGCCGAAATATGCCGAGAACAATTTTTGTATTCTTGAACGCTGAGCCGGGACTAAGTTCAATCGAACGTTCACAAGCAGCGAAAATAGAAGCCAAAAACGCATTAGGCGAGTATTGGAAAGCATTAGAGGGGACAATAGATCCATCGAAAGTCGAAAAAGCGACAAATAATGCACTAATTGGGAATCCTGCTGAGGTCGCGGCTCAAGTCTTGGAAAGATTTCACCCTGATGACCGCATTATGTGTTGGTTTGATTTCTTTAATCACGATAGTGACCGAGTCATACGAAATATGGAGGCTTGGTGGAACGAGGTCGTTCCATTGTTGGAGGCGAATTGATGTCTTTGCGACACGATGCTAACT
>CAUZVL010000086.1:0-5383 GCA_963583355.1 Candidatus Thalassarchaeaceae archaeon | reverse complement strand
CCAACTCAAATCAGTCATGCTGCTATTTGTGATGGCGGATTAATCGCGACATGGGTCGACCATGAATTAAGATTAGCAAGGATGGCATTATTGCCACTTGATGAACCGTTGAAGAATGGAGTTGACAAGGGTACTTTGCGAAATAATCGTGATAAGATTATGGTCGAGGGGGCTTCTTGGTGCCATGTTTTGGAAGCCGAGCCATTAGCTCTAACCGCAAAGGGTGATTTGGTAGTATTTGCTTTATGGCAACGTGGAGTCTATGCTACAAAGTCAGATTCAACCGAGATTTGGAGAACTGGTCTTCCTCAAACTAATGAGAAATTGCCAAAGGGATATGAAGAGATCTGTTCGATTAATTTAACTGACGAAGTGCATATTTGGACCAGAGGTGCTAACCATCTGATTCTGAATCGAGACACCGGTAAAGAAATTTCGAGTATTACCCTCGAAATCGAAGCGGACATTGATGAAGTATACAATTCGGAAGAACAATTTTTACTTAGTTCTAAAGATGGCTGGGTTTACTCGACTGACGGTAAAAGTGTTCAGATTGCTCGCCTATTGCGAGGCTGTGCTAATCACGCAGCATTTGACGGTGAAGATTGGCGAATTATTTGCTGGCGCCAAGATATAATTCTAACTGGAACTTCAAAAACACGCCAAGACCTAGGCGTTCAATTAATCGAGCGGGAAAACCGATGGTTTGTCCTAGATAATCAAGGGAATGAATCCCTTCATTTAGAATAAGTTCATTCGTTGGAAATAGTGTGGCCACAGCGACCGCATGCTTTGCGATCTGCGTGGTTAGCCATGAAAACTCCAGGGCCACATTGAGGGCAGAAATCGGCCTTACGGACGAGGTTACCATCTTCTACACTATATTTAGACCACTTTGCTCCATTTTTTGGGTCTGCCATCAAGCTTCACCTCCATCGGTAGATTCTTCGCTTGCAGTTCGAAGACCAGCAAAGCGCTTGTGAATGTAATCAGGTTCAACTTTCATCGACTCTTTATCAGCATAGACTAATCCCATGCCAGTTGTGGTTGCGATCCCGTATCTGGTGTCGATATTCTTGAGGACAACTAAATCACGTTTTGCTCCAGGCTCGATCGCTGTGATTTGATTGAGCATGTCAACACGAGTTGGAGTTGCAGAACCCTTGTGGGAAATGCGGAACTTTAATTCAACTCTATTCAATAGTGGGTTTTCTTTTCGGTCGGTAATTTCCATTTTATCATCCTCTCCTATATCAGCGAATGTTTACTTTTAGGGCGTACTTACCCGGTACCTCAATATTGAGGCGGTGAGCGATCTCCGAGCGATCGGGGACCATGACTACGACATATCCGGACCAATCCGAAGAGACTGGAGCGTGGGGGTGACGAGTGCATTGATCGACACCATCGCCAAGGATTTGGTGACACTCACTACATGCAAAAGGATTTTTTACCATATTGATATCTCCAATTTCAGTTTTGATCCTCTTGGATCCACTCGTGATTTCCAAGGCCGGATTGCTTACAGGTCAATCCAATCTTAGAACGACGAGGGTCGCTTGTATCTGGTGAAAGGGAAACGATGCGAGCTCTGACCGAACTACCTACACCGAGGCGGCGCCCGGTTTGGCGGCCTTCGACTACGCCCATGCCTGCGTTGATATCAACATGGTCTTCCATGATCTGTGACTTGTGAAGTAAAGCTTCCATTGGCCCGATTCTTACGAACGCACCGAAGTCGTTGATTTCAGAAACTGCACCTTCGACGACTTCGTAATCTTCCATACAGAAGAGAACTGCGTCAAATCGAACCTCTTGGTAAATTGCACCATCACCATGGATGATACGCCCTCGACCGAGCGGCTGGTGGTTTGAAGTTACCAAAACGAATCGGTTTAGGTCATCGAATTTGCCCTCAAAAGCAGATGCTGCCAAGCGATCGATATGTTGGTTCAGAGATTGTTCCTTGCGAATATACTCCGCAGGAATACGGATGGTATCCTCTTTAGTGACGATTTTGTACATCTTTTTCCACCTCCTCGGCTGTACTTCTCAATCAGCGCATTTGAGATGTTAAACGAAGAGGCTTTTACCTCATCCGTCCTTCACCGGTTATGCGCCTCGGGAGAGAAGTGTGACCGAAGTCGTCCTTGCCACCTCCGACCCCTATTTGAAGACCGTGGTCGCTCTAAATCCCCAATTATAGGTTCACCGATATTACCGTGAATAGTTTTTTGGTGAGTATTTGGGTAATCTGAAAACCGACTGTACTGGGCCCTATGGGCCCAAAGCATCAACAACCCCTTGCGGCCCGTTTAATTTAATGAGAGGGCGTATGCATTCTAAACGACGGGCATTTTTGATGCTCTTTGTCCTTCTCGCTTCAAGCATATTTATCCCCCCTCAAATCAGCGCATCAGAAGAAGAAACAATGGCATGGGATCCATTGGAACAACCTTGGGCTCAATACGGCCGCGACCCGGGCCATAGCCGAGACCTTCCACTTCACGGCAATTCAGGATTGACCACAATAACTACCCCTGCCCAAAATTGGCAAGCATTCGATTCAGGCTTAGGTGCGGATGGATACGGGGTTGCAATCGCTAATTTTTCTGCCTCTATCAACAGTCCACCTGGTGCGGTTGAGCGATGTGGCCAAGGACACCTCTTTGCGGTCATGACAAGAACAGACCAGAATTCAGGGGAACGCTATCTTTCAATCATCGAAGGCGATAGTGCAAAAACCGTTTGGGAGGTAAATTTGGGTAGTGCAAAATATATTCGCTCGACCCCGATGATAGTCGATGTGAACGGAGATAACCGATTCGAAATCGTTATCGTTTACGATACCGATGTTGCACTAAAGGTCGACCTTTGGGCACCCGAGTTGAATTGTGATGAGTCGGGATGGTCATCCAGCGGCCATAGTAATGAGAGATTGTGGTCTTGGTCGGATGCTGATCTACGAATTGGAATAGCCAGCCCACATTGGTTCACCAGCCAATCGAACCACCTTTCTGTGACCCAACCATTATTGGCAGACCTCTCTCTCGATGGCAGCCCTGATGTAGTCATTGCTGCGGTCGATACCTCGACCGATGAGCCGACCGTTATCGCAATTCCATTGGGATTACAAACACCGGAAACAGATTGGGAAGTCAGCCTTGATAGAGGTACACATCCTTCAGATCCAGCCTTTGCTGCATTGGATGCACAAAGTGGTGCAGTCGTGCTTACCACCGTAGATTCCAATAGCGGAAATATGTGGATCTGGCGAATCGATGGCGCTACCGGTTCTCTCGATTGGGAACGGGTTAGCATTCAGGGCACAGACTCCGATTCAGACACACCTCGCTTGCGTTTACCCGGACCGATTATCACCCAGCTCGATTCCGATGCTGCGCCTGAGATGATACTCACATTACCGGTTGACTCCAATGGTGATACTGAGGGAATGGGCGCTCAATTCGTGGGAATGGAATTGACCAGTACCGGCGAGTTATGGCGGTTTAGGGCGAAGAATGGCTATGCCGATGCTGAGCCGATTGCGGTCGATACTAGTGGCGACGGAATAACCGATCGGGTTTGTTGGGTAACATGGTATTCGGATTCTTCTTGGTCGACCGACCGTGAGGGCGCTGCTGGTTGCCATGACATTACAATAGAGCCACCATTTCGAGAATGGTCCCGCACCCTCCAGAAAGGTAGTGGAACAGATAACGATGAAATCGCAGTCGCTCCACCTCTATGGATCGATATCGATGGCGAGGGCGAACCTGAGTTATTGGTAGCTTTTGGCCAGAGGATTTTTGCTTTCGATGGCAATACTGGTACTCCTGCCGATGTAGGATCTGGTTGGGCCGCTCCCATTGAATTGGACCACCGAGCCTGGGCTGCTCCTGCAATTGCCGATTTGGATGGCGATGGCCACCTCGATATTTTGGTAGGGGACATATTAATCTCAGAAGCTTTGGTCGACCTAGCACCTCTTGCCGACGGGCGCGGTATCGAATTTACACCAACCGATCCAGACCCTGGTGAGATGGTTACAATCACCGGTCAATTTGCAAATATCGGTATTATCAGTACCGATGAGCCGGTTGACGCAGCCATATTCCTCGATGGCGTTGAGATTAAGCGGAGCCGAGTAAATATCGTCGAATCGGTCGCTCCTTCAGGTGAAGGGGGTCCGATAACTTTCAGTATCGATGTCGAAGCTACACTAGGGGTTCATTCGGTCGAGTTAATATTGGATCCCAACTCAAATATTACTCAATCCAGATATGATAACGACAATTTTAGCACGACTTTAGTCGTGCTCGAACCTTATGTCTCTACGATTCAAATACCTGCAGAAATGTCTCGCACCCTGCCAGGTACCACCTCAATAATAGAGATTATTTGTACCAGTAAGGGTAGCCGAGATGAGGCTTGGACCCTCTCATATGATAACTCTAATTTACCCGCTGGCTGGTCGTTTAATCCACTCGATAATTTGAATTTCGAGTTGCAAAGAGATTTGGACCAAACGATTCGATTTGAATTTACTGTACCAGCGGATGCACTTGGAACCGATGATGCACAGGTACCTCTGACTCTGAGTTTGGACCAGGACCCTAGCACTAATTCTAGCGTCATCTTACCGCTCGAGGTTCTAAGGACGACAGGCCTATCCCTTCAAGGGCCGAGTGGCTTGGATTCAGGCATCGGATACGGCAAACCAGGCGATTTGGGTCATATTTGGTTCAGGGTTGAAAATGTAGGCAATGGTCAAGAGACTACCGAAATGCAATGGTCATCTAATTCATGGTCGACCGGGACGAGATTGGTCGATCAAAATGGCCAGATTCAATGGGGTATTGAGTTGGAACCGAGTTCTTCTAAGGAGTTCTGGATCGAATTCGACATTCCAGCAGGGAGATCGGTTGGAGAATCTACAAGCGCAACTCTAACCTTATGCATTGGCTCACAAGAGGAGGAAATCTGTGAGGATTTCGTAGCTACAGTCTTCGCATCGGAGGTATCTTCAGCCGGGCCACATATCAGGACGGTACCCGCCCAAAATTTGACATGGGATCTTAGTGCTAATATGCCTAATTCAGGCCAGTTAGTGTGGGATATGTCCACGGCAAGTATGTTGAAAGAAGGCTGGGTTTGGACAGCTAGCGGCGATCTGACAATCGTTGGAACAGATTTGATAATGACCGGCCCCGATGGAGTTTTGAGATTAGACCTGCCGTTTGATACCCCACCAAATCGACACTTTTTCAACCAAAGCGATGCGGTTGAACCCAATAGCGATTTGGCGATTTCACTTCATGTTTTACAGGTATACCGTGCTCAAGCAAGTGTGGTAGAGCCCGATGATGGTTCGACCTTCAAC
>CAUZVL010000085.1:0-5414 GCA_963583355.1 Candidatus Thalassarchaeaceae archaeon | reverse complement strand
AACCCTCAAAGCATGTCCGGCATTCTATCGCCTAATCGACCGTCTAGAGCAAGACTTAGCCATTGGTAAGAGATTGGATATGGATGATTTATTATTCGATGTCGACCTTGAAAATGTTGTTACCGAAAAAGCAGACTTATTCTGTTATCTTCATAATTTAACCGACAAAACAAGAACTGTCGTTCTAAGGGTCCAATCGGCTGATTTCAGGCCGCACGACCTCGCATTGAGGTATTCACTTGCGCCTGGTGAAAAGAAATGGTGGCCTGATGAAGCGGTTCCTGTGGCAAGCGATGGTGATGATGATCAATTGGGAAGGATGTCGGGGCTATTGCGGGATGGGGTGATGGCTTGGCAGACTTTGATTCCAGAACGTAAAGGCGAAGCAAGTGTAGCAATCCGACTGGAAGAGGTTACTGGTGATCTATTGGTCGGCAGGCAAATCAATGTGAGGGTAAGGTCGGAGTTCAGATCTTGGATTCGTAATACCGGTTCGTTTATCTGCTTGACATTAGGTGGATTTGGCTTTGTTACAGCAATCGTTCTTCAAGCGCTAACTGTACTTTCAGGGGCATAAATTTCACCTATTGCCCACATCGCAGCATTGAAGCGTGGAATCTCGTGGGCCGAGTTATGGCCGAGAAGGTGCAAGAGGATACTGGTCCCGACGCAGACCTTCGAGACCATCTCCATGAGATGGAATCAAAAGTCAAAAAATTGCGTGATGCACGCAATGCCCATAACGAACAAGGAAAGCGATTTGCTGACCAAAGAAACGCTATTCAAGCCCAGTACAAAGAGCACCGAGAGAAAGTTGATTTAGCGGTTGCAGAAGTAAAGGCGATTCGGGCAGAACAAAATCTCCACAAGCAACGTCGTGATGCTATTCAAACACAGATTAGAGATTTAATTGGCCAAGCAAAATCCCAACGAGGCGAGTCTGGTCAGAAACAATCAGCAAGCTTTGAATTCAATAAGTTGTCCAGTGAGGTCGACAATATGGAAACCATTTACGAAACCCATGGTGGAATGTCTCCAAAGAAAGAGAAAGAAACCATCGAGATGATCAAAACAATGCGCCGGCGAATGAAGGAATTAGAGCCTGAAGTTTCCAAGTTGGCTATTATCAAGGTCGATCTTTCCAATCGCGCTGAAGCGATTGCAACTTTAAAACTTGAAGCAGATGCCGCTCATAAAGAATTCGTAGCATGCTTAGATCGAGCAAAAGCAATGAAGAAAGACAATGACGAGCTCTTCGCTCATCGCGATTTCCTCAAAGGGGAAGGTGACCGATTCCACAACGAATTCGTCGCTTGCAAAGAGCGCGCTGATAGCGTGCATGAGAAGATAACCGAGATGATGAAAGCGGTTAACGAAACCAGGGACAAACTCAAAATGGCACGCGACGAAAGAGAATCTTGGATCACCGACCACAATGCCGCAGTCAAGAAAGAAATGATGACTGGAGCAGAGGATGAAAAAGTCGCTGATTCGATGGTTGAACACTTACTCAAACAAGGAAATCTAACCTTTGGTGGAACCATGTCTGGCGACCGTGCCGGTGTCGAAGCTACGCGTGAAAAGTCATCTAAGAAGGCCGAAATGCGTCGTATCAATATGGCCGGCCGCAAAGTAAGGAAGTGAATTAAAGATGCTAGGTGTGATCATGGCCGGCGGCCGTGGTACCCGTTTGATGCCGCTTACCAAGAACCGTCCAAAACCGATGATACCTGTGCTTGACCGCCCGGTAATCGATTATGTCAAAGACGCCATGGTCGCAGCAGGCCTGTCAGAAATTATCGTTACAACCGGGTATCAAGGGGAGCAATTGATTCAACATGTCTCTACTTGGGATATCAAGTCGAGAGTAAACCAAGAACAAGTGCCGATGGGAACCGCTGGTAGTGTTGGCTTACTCAAGGATAAATTGACAGAAACCTTTGTCGTCGGTTCAGGAGATAGCGTTGCATCTTTCGATATCGCAGACTTACTCAAATCTCATAAGGAATCCGGCGCAAAGGTCACGATGGCACTTTGGGAGGTAGAAGATCCAACCGAATTTGGTATCGTTGGGCTTTCAGCAGATCATCTGGGAGAAATAAACTCCAAACTATCACAAGGATTCATTACTAAATTCAAAGAAAAACCTAGCGCCGAGGAAGCCTTTTCTAATCTGATCAATGCCGGATTATATATCATCGAACCAGAGGTAATGAATCTGATTCCTCCAGGTGAAAAATATGATTTTTCAAAACAATTATTCCCCGATGTATTAGCCCGTGGTTGGCCTATGTATGCAAAAACCATCAACGGGATCTGGTTTGATGTCGGACATCCGTTCGAATTGCACAAAGCTCAGATGGCTTTGATAAAAAACCGTCATCGCCTACCTTTCCCAATGCCGGAAGGAGAGGTCTTAGAAGATGGTTCATTCATTGCCAAAAGCGCCGCGGTATCTGGGCATATCGAGCGTAGCATCATTCTTGCTGAGGCAAGTGTTAGTGGCGCGGTGGTGGACAGCGTGGTGATGGCTGGAGCAAAGGTCAATGGGGTGGCTGAAATGAGTATTGTCGGTCAAGGGGGAGTAATAGATTCTAAGGTTCATAATTGTGTCATTGGTGATGGGGTACATGTCAAATCTGATCTCGATGATGAGAGGGTTTGATGTTGTATCACCATTAGAACATCTCTCCATATATCTGAAGCATAGGATGTGAGCGTAGCCGAGTCTTTCTTATACCGATGGGAAACGCCAAGCCTTGATGGCAAACGAAGGTGGGTCCAAACCGGTGCGGTCCTACGACCGTTCATGGGGTGAAATCGAAGATATGCTTGAAAAGGCAATCGATCGCCGAATCCAATGGAAAAAATGGTTTGAACAATGCCGAAAAGATGGCGACCGAGATGGCATGAAGGAAGCCGCTCGAAATCATAAGGCCCTCGATGGTGTAATCAAAACCCTAGAATGGACCCTTGGCCAACAAGGCGTCGACCACCCTCTCGATTGAAAAACCTCATCACCTTTGGCTGTTGAGGATAAAACATGGGAGTTCACCACATCACCTGGCATTCAACCGCCAGTGGTCTTGAGGATGAGACGATTCATGCAGCAGCATTAGCATGGCTTGTCGGTGATAATGATGCTATTATTATTGAGAGAATGTCATCTTATCATGGCTCATATGTACACATGGTGACTGCTGAACTAACTCGGAAAGGTCCAGCAACCAAATCTTTAGCCCGTTTAGGCGTAAATGCCCTAGATCTCTTAAAAGAGCAACTTGGCCAAAGAATGGATGAGGATAATGTGATTCATATTCGTTTGGATCTGTTGGATTTAATAGCTGGAAAAATCACTCTTACCTCCCCTGGTGATCGTCCGACTGTAAAAGGTAAAACCAAACTTCAAGTCTATCCTGGTGATGATGTCACCGATATTGCGCATCAGACTCTTCACGAGGCAATCGTTGTAGCAAAGCGGCTAAACCTAAATCCTAGCCCCCAATAATGATTCGCAAGCCATATATCATAGGGCCGGCTTAGGACGGTTTGGAGAGATTCAATATGACCCACGTCGTAACTTCAGCTTGTGTAAATTGCAAATATCAAGAATGTGTCGCTGTATGCCCGGTTGAGGCATTTAAAGAGGCTGCCACCTATCTTGTTATTGACCCCGACGAATGCATAGACTGTGGTGCATGTGTTCCAGAGTGCCCAGTCGATGCGATCTTCGCAGATACCGATATCCCAGATGGGGAAGAGGAATGGGAAGAGCGTAACGAGCTTGAATCGGTCGATGCTGAGTTAGCAACCGGTGAGTCTCCAGTTTTAGCCGACTAAGTAAATCATAGGCCAACTTAGTCAATCTTCATGAGGGGGAGGCTTCCCGCTAGGTTTGATTACGATGAATACAGATGCAGATTTAACTTCATTACGCCATGGATCTAATCTTCTTAAACGTGGTTTTGCTTCAATGCTCCAAGGTGGGGTAATCATGGATGTGGTCACCCCTGAACAAGCCGCGGTAGCCGAAGCGGCTGGCGCAGTTTCAGTGATGGCTCTGGAGCGTGTTCCTGCCGATATTCGCAAAGATGGAGGGGTCGCAAGAACTTCCCATCCTGATATGATCACAGGAATCATTGATTGTACCACCATCCCCGTGATGGCAAAAGCACGTATCGGCCACGAAGCCGAGGCTCAAGTTCTCCAATCTCTAGGGGTCGACATGGTTGATGAATCCGAGGTTCTAACCCCTGCTGATCCTTTCTTCCATATCAATAAGGCAAAGCACGACATTCCATTCGTCTGTGGGGCAACAGGATTAGGTGAAGCGGTGCGCCGAATTTACGAAGGTGCTGCCATGATTCGCACCAAAGGTGAAGCAGGTACCGGAAATATCGTTGCAGCCATGACCCACGCTCGGCTCATAAGCCAAGAGATTAGGCAAGTCCAGACCTTGGACGCCCCCGGATTAGACCTTGCCGCAAACCACATAATGGACCGCTATCGTGTTCTCGGCTTGGAGAGCGAACTTCCTGGAACTTCTTTACTCACACCTTTCGGCAATATCGATGATGAAATGCACGGCCAAATCCGTGATATCTTAGTGGAGGTTGCAGACCTTGGCAGATTGCCGGTGGTTACTTTTTGCGCTGGTGGCATCGCAACTCCAGCCGATGCTTCATTGATGATGCAGATGGGAGTGGATGGAATCTTCGTTGGTTCTGGCATTTTCAAGTCTGAAGACCCTAAGACAATGGCGGATGCAATCGTGATGGCGACCGCTCATTTCGATGACCCTGACAAGGTCGCAGAAGCTATGGGGATGATGGCTGGCGCCCCGATGAAGGGTGATGAATTAGAGACTCTAGAAATCAGGCTGGACCAGCGTGGCTGGTGAACCCAGCCCATACTTGTTTTCAACCGTATCATGTGCATTCAAATAGGGGAGCAAGTACGGGCAACTGCAAGTGGGGTAGCCCCCGCAACTGAGAGTGATTCGAATGGCAATGAAGAAGATGAGTGCAAAAGCACGTGTAGCAGCACGTAGGCAACGTGACAAGTGGAAGAATAAGCGATGGTTTACCATCCGAGCCCCACGACATCCTTGGAACTTCCAAAAAATCGGAGAAACTCTCGGGGAAACCGATGAACATATCATGAGTCGTATCTATGAGATGACTCAACAAGAATTCAATGGCGATTTCACAAAAATGCACGTTATCTTAAGATTTCGTGTTACCGAAGTAGTTGGCCAAGATGCGCTAACCACCTTTGTAGGCCACTCCCATCAATCCGACCACACCCAACGGCAAATCCGTCGTTACCGTGGTAAGGTCGACGATGTAGTCGATGTGGTAACAACCGATGGTTATCTAGTGCGTATCAAACCACTAATGATTACCGAACGGAGA
>CAUZVL010000084.1:0-5424 GCA_963583355.1 Candidatus Thalassarchaeaceae archaeon | reverse complement strand
GATTGGTTAAATCTTGTACTCCAATGAGATTGACTTGAATCGAGCGATCCCAATCAGCCCCTTCAACCTCAAGCATATGTTCGATTGGGCCGATCATTCCAGCATTATGAACAATTCCAGATAAATGAGAGTATTTACTGGCTATTATCTTGGCTGCTGCGGCAATATCGGCACCGTCTCCGAGATCACAACTAATCGTAAGCGAATTGCTATTTAGATTTGCTAATTCTGCACCGGTAACACCGAGGTCAATCGATTCTCTTGCTAAAGCGATAACCGGAAAACCTGCAGCTGCAATCTCTTTCGCAATTGCCCTGCCAATTCCTTTTGACGCTCCAGTTACCAAATATGCTCCTGTCATAGCCGGTGCTAAACCGACTCAGCACTTTACATTCAGGGCTGATAGTTGCTTCACACTCGATGAACTCTTCAACGATTTCATCTTCAGATAAGGCACCCCTTTGCATTCGGATAGACCCTTGTTTTATTCAGATTTTTCTGATTCCTTGTCAATTTCAGGATCAATTTCAGTAACGATTGCTTGAACTAAATTAAATTCTTTTTCAGTAACAACTACCTCAATTAATCGGCTTTCTTTTTCAAAGCCTTGATGGTCTAATGCATCAATAAAGTGCTCACCGATTTCAGGATAAAAATCAACCTGTTCCTCTGCGAATCTAAGCATTAATTCGGGAGGGGTAGGTGATTTTAGAACTTCATCAATATCGGTGTCAAACCATGTATAAATTATGGAACCGTTTTCGTATAATAATACAGCTTTTTTACCAACAAATTCTGATGGTGGCCAATCTTTGTCGCGAGTAAAAACCGGTCTATCGGGGCTTTCGGTCATGCTAGTTCGTGACTCTACAATTAAATAATACCTTATGTGCAAATCCCGAGATGAATCAGGGGTCTATCCGAATTCAATGGCTCGTACGCCTAGGCGTTGCGAATGTTAATCTTGCCAAATTTCGAAACCATTAGCGGTTGAGTACCAATGCTGACCATCATTATCGAGGTACCAATTGACTCCACTATCATCGGTGGGCAACCATTCCCCGGCGGGTAATTCTTCCCAAGTTGCAACCGTGGTTTGACTAGCCATTTCTACTACATCTGTACTAAGATAAGGTGTTTGTTTTTTGTTTTTTAGATTCGGTTTTTTCTTCTTTTTCAACAATGATAAAACAACTCCGACCAAAACCAAAATGAAACCACCTGCAGCCATTACGATAATAGTCATCATATCCATTCCACTATCTTCTCCGACAGTAGATTTTACATTGTCTTTTTGTTGTTGTGATTTAAAGATCTCCAAACATCCTTCGTATTCATCGGCATAATTGGAATATATTTCAGGGCATCTATCAGGCCACTTTGCTTCGGTGACAAATTGCCCAATAAGCCGACCTTCAGTCCAGCTCTCATCAGCCCAATTATCACCATATCCATCAGCATCAGTATCGTTCCACTGAGTGTTCTCACTTGGAAATTTATCGTTTTGATCTGAGTATCCGTCGCCATCATAATCGATACAGCCTATTTGATCGATGGTGGAATTACCACTTTGGCTAGGACAATCATCACCACCATCCACATTTGAATTATCACCATGGCCATCGCCATCTGTGTCAACCCATTGGCTTGAATCATTATCATTCCAATCTAAATCTGAATACCAACCATCACCATCGAAGTCGATCTCACTTGGAGCACACCCATCCGAATTAACGAACCCGGTTTGAGTGATTGGCGTCATAGGACATTGGTCGACATCGTCCATGAATGTATCATAATCAGTATCTCTTTCACTAGGACCGCAGCCGTTATCATCGACTGATTCAATTTGCTCTGCCGGAGTTTCAACACATAAATCATATAATCCAGAAGCAGCATGATCACCTACTCCATCACCATCTGCATCGAGATATTGTTCTGGGTTATCTGGTAAATCATCATCGGAATTTGCCCAACCATCACCGTCATCGTCCAAACAACCAAAGGTGCCGTTCTTGTTAGAAGTCCCATTGATTTGAGGACATTCATCGCCCTCTAAACCGCTGAGGTTATCACCGAAACCATCACCATCTTGATCTGCCCATTGGCTCGGTTCCGAAGGGAATACATCGGCATTATTACCAACTCCATCCAAATCTGAGTCAACCCATTCTGTTTTATCTGTTGAGAAATCATCTCCTTGGTCTGACCAACCATCACCATCTTGGTCGAGACAGCCGGTTAAATCTTCGGTTGAGTTTCCGAATTCTTCAATACAATCATCGCTATTATCTCCGAATGTATCCGAATCAGTATCATTCCATTCGCCAGAATCTTCAGGATGTGAATCATCGCTATCAGCCCAGCCATCGCCATCACTATCAACACAACCAACAACCGGATAAAGAGAGTTACCCGCTTGTTGATCACAATCATCGAGGTCGTTGGTAATTCCATCTTCATCGTCATCTAATTGATTCCCAGCACACCCATTTGGATCGACGGTTATTCCTTCGGCTGTTGATGGACACAAATCATGGCCATCCCAAATGCCATCAGAATCCGAATCTGGCAAAATATGGCTCATATTTACTCCAAGCTTTAACCAAGAACGATAGCGATCCCAAGGACCAAGTGAGGTGAATCCCATATCTTGCCATTGAATAGCTGCAGAATCAGTAAGTAAAAACTTTGCAAAATTAATGTTTTTGACAATCCGATCTGTAGAGATGAACATCCTCGCATCAGATTGTAAGGGCCAAGAACCATCTTCTGAATTATTTATTGATGCGTTGATGATTATAGCACCATCTCCAACCGCATCCAAAGCGCCATGGGTAAAATTATCTACCAATGGAATAATGTAAATTCCATTCGAGTTCTTCAGGGTATAATCCAGTTCGGTATAACCGATACTACCTTCACCGGTCTGGCCGGTAACCCCACTGGTGACATCTTGACGTAATTCACCTACAACCGCTCTATAGCGAGAGGAAGTAGATGAGTAAATTGAATCTCGGTCGGGGCAGTTTTCGCATAATAGAGTATCTTTGAGAGCCCATAATTCAGTTAGGTTTTCCCATCTATGCGCAAATACGATCTCCTCATCATTACATGAAGAATTTAAATCAGACCATTCAGGAATATTGTCCTTATCGTCATTGGGGGCAATAGAATCCAAATCCATTGCTACCATACCATCAAATGTAGCCAATGAACTTCTACTATCATCCGAAACAATCCATCGTAATTGGCCCATCGACAATGCACCCCCTTGAGTCTGAAGACAAGCCTCGGTCGCACCACCAGCCTTGACCATCATAGCTCCTGCCATACGGCCGTACGGAACTTCGAGAATTTCACCAGCCGTATTTTTACAATCCCATAATCCGGTATCGGAATTATTTGCAGCCTTGGTCGCAAAACTTGGGTCAACCCCATTTGGATGTGCGCCGAGATAGGCCTTTCCATTGCAAACATCAACTGTAGTAGTCGTTCTATCGACATTCCAAACCTCAACCGATTCAAAGGTGGTTGGATACCATTGACGCCAAGCGGTTCTCATCAAATCGCTACTGAATTCGCCGTGAACTCTAATATGACCATCTTCGACGATATCGAGTGAAGTATAACCTCTTCTCCAACCAATTGCTAATCTTTCCCCCGCTGAATCTAATGAAATTCCATATACGCCTCGATTATTATTATTGGATCCAAAACCAGTCATGGTTCCAAGAGAGGACCATACATCTGTTCGGTAAACTTTGAGACTGCTAGAGCGCCCCATCGCAACAAGAATCGTACCACCATCGGGGGAGATTTCAAGATCATAAATATCCGAACCTGGTAAAAAGTCTGCCATTTTTGTGCCATTGGAAATATAATGTATTACAACAAGATCATCGTTTGCTCCAGTTGCAACCCATCGCCCATCAGGACTCACTTCTACATCACCTACTGATTGGGAATGATCTGAAGAATTCCATAACCGGGTACCATTATTTACCCAATAAGCATGAACTTCGATAAATGTGCCAATTATTAGCAGTCGATCATCTGGAGTTGTATCCAAACCGCCAATAGATCCCGGTAGGGCTAGCCATTCATGCTCTAAAGACCAATTTGAAGTAAAAAAAGAGCGAACCGAATCACTTGAATTTTGTATGAATATTCTGGTCCCATCATTCGACCAAGAAAGTGAATTAATGTCAGAGGATGAGACCGACAAATTTGTAATCAATTGGCCAGATGTTGAATTGATGACTGCAGCTCCACCGTCATCACTTGCAATCGCCATCGATTCACCATCTGGTGAGATTTCAATCTCGTTTATATCACCCGGCATCTGATATAGATGATGTACGTAAGTTCCTAAGGAATCATAAATTTGAACACCATTATCTCTGCCACCCACATAATAATAAGAATCATTTTTTGCCCAATCAACACCGGATATTCTACTTCCAGCGGGGCTTGAATAATCTATATTCTCAACCATTACATTATCCCAATTATGCATTGTGGTTTGCTCGAAATCCGCTAGCCCGTCGCCATTCGAATCTGGACAGCCAAGACCAGTAGTTGAGTTTGCAGTTCCCGCCGCGAATGGACAGATATCTAGCGAATCGTCAATGCCATCACCATCCCCATCAGCAGCATTAACCAAAGGAGTGAATACTACCAAAACCATCAATGCTGAAAGCAAGAAAGCATTGCGCATAGTTTCCCGGATTCGTCTTTACACTCAAAGGTTAGCCATGAATGATTATCTCAATACTCATAGAATCCTTTGCCAGATTTCCGTCCAAGCGTACCGGCATCAACCATTCTGCGCAACAGAGGACTCGCCCGATACTTTGGGTCGCCAAACCCGGCCAAAAGAACATCCATGATATTGAGGACGGTATCTAGGCCAATGAAATCTGCCAATGCGAGTGGGCCCATCGGATGGTTCATCCCTAATTTCATAACACCATCTATTGCCTCTTTGGTAGCAACTCCCTCTTGTAAACAGAAAATGGCTTCGTTAATCATTGGACAAAGCAACCTGTTTGAGATAAATCCAGGGAAATCCTCACTCGTGAGTGGGGTTTTACCCATCGATTCAGCAACTGAGACAACCGCTGCGTTGGTATCAACGCTGGTTAATTCACCATTGATTATTTCGACCAATTTCATAAGCGGTACCGGATTCATGAAATGCATGCCAATGACCTTATCTGGGCGGTTTGTCGAGGCGGCGATTTTAGTGATTGAAATAGAAGACGTATTGGATGCTAAAATACATTCAGGTTTGCAAATTTGATCTAATTCACTAAATATTTCAACCTTAAGGGCGAGAATTTCAGGGACCGCTTCAACAACCAAATCTACTTTTGCACAGACTGAACGCTCGGTTGAGGTTGTAATTCTGGCTCGTGCATC
>CAUZVL010000083.1:0-5449 GCA_963583355.1 Candidatus Thalassarchaeaceae archaeon | reverse complement strand
ATTATCTGGTGGAGATTCACCGATCAAATTTTTCTCGGTAATCGGTTGGGGCCTGACCTTAGTCGATGCAGGCGTCGCCTTGAGTTGGCCCGATAATTGGACATTGATCGAGATGGGATTATGGGGTGGGGGAAATGGTGAATATTATTCTTGGAGCGGTAGTTGGGATTACAAGGCTCTCCCCGGAGCAGAACCGCTTGCGGTATTCTCTGGAGAAAGTGGCCTAAATATGGCGAATTGGGCTTCATTTGTCACCGCGACTATGGTATTGGTTGTACAAGGTATAACCGCATGGTTTATCGGTCAAACCCTATTCAAGGGCAAGGAAGTTGATTGACAGTGATTCCTGAAAAATTCAGCGGCGATTTGTCAAGCCTGTGGACTTTACAAGAATTGGAACCTCTACATCACCTGACTTGGGATTGGTGGTGGTGGTTGCTTATGCTCGATGACGAGGAAGGGAAGCCTGCCGGTCGGCAATTGATGGTACTTTGGTCGACAAAAGATAACCCTCTGGTAACCATCAATGGTCATGAATGGCATCCAAAAGGCCGACCCGGATTTGATGAAAATGGCGGAATCGCCATGGATGGAATGGTCGCTGCTTGGTGGTTTGATGGTGAGAAAATGATCGAACCATTGGTATTGGAAGAATCTCGAATCATCGTGATAGCAGAAGACCATCCTTCTTGGAATGGAGAGAAAGGTGGAATAGTTGCAACAACAACTGAGAAAGAGTTTTCGATGGGATTGAATCCTCAAGAGGATAAATTCTGGCTGAAATTACAAACCGAACACGGGGAATTCGATTTTGAGATGAGCCCTTGGAATCGAGCGATGTCGACCATGAAAAAGGCTCAAGCCGAATATGGTGCTGGAATGGGCTATGGCATTTCGCGCTTACATGGCGCCCTATGCCAGGGAGAGATCGATGGTGTCAAAACTCAAGGAACCGCTTATTTCCAAAAAGTCTGTGTTCAAGCACCATCGGTCCCTTGGTTTTGGGGAATGCTCCACTTCGATGATGGCTCATATCTCGATTGGTTTGTTCCACATTTATCACCAACTATTACCGCTCGTGATGCAAAACCATGGCAACGACGAGACCTTAGCCATTTAGCGATTTCACAAGCCGGCTTATTCCATGATGCCAACAGCCAGAAAAGCGAACGATTTGCCAAAGTTCAGATTGAAAGAACCTGTTCTGAACAAGGCTTACCCATCTTCCACATCAGGATGTGGAATGGCAAATGTGAAATTAAACTTGAGGCTCATGCGGTAAGCCGTGCTCATTGGACCTTTGACCAACCTACCCGAGGTGGATTAACATCTCATTTAACCTATAACGAATATCCGCTAGATGTGAAAAAAATCGCAATTATCGACAAGAATGGCAACCGTAACCGGAGCGATTGGACCACTATCCGCGGTAATGCTGAACACTCATGGGGCCTCTTACACTAGTGAAGTAGGCAAAACATTCATCAAAGATGCTTATCTGTACCACTAACTAGGGAGAGGGCATTATGACTGAACTGGAAGAAACTGCACCTGCTAAAGAAACCAACCAAAAATTACGGGATAAGTTCCGATTAACCAAAGATGAAGAAATTCTCAAAGAGATAAAACCATCGGTATTTGCATTCACATCAAATTACGTATTGGGTGTATGGATTATATTGATTCACATGGTATTCAATGGAGATTTTGAGTCGTTGCTAGAGGGTGAGAATGTGAACTTTGTTTTCGCCTTAGCCGCAACACTAATCACGGGATCTGGAGTATTTGGCTTCACAGCATTCATGTTCATACTCGCCTGGTTCAACCGAATGATGAATGGCTCATCGAGTGGTAAGTGGGTTTCATCCTATTTGACGCTCATTACATTTATCCCAACATTATTGATTATCGATTCAGTCATTGGAAATGATTACATCCCATTGATTGACGAATATAATTACGGATTGGCCGGCTGGGTAACAGCTGGTTTCTTTTGGGCATTCACATTATTCTATCAGCGTAGTTTCCACTATGCTATCACCAACCATAGAGTTATTTTTACCCAGCACTTTTTCGTCCCAGGTGATGGCCGAAGAATTCTCTTTGACAATATTAACGAGATTAGGACCCAACGCACTATGATGGGCTCAATGATCGGCTATAATACCATTATTTGTGATACTGGAAGCGAACTTGGAGTCGGATCTGACACCATGGGAATTACCGCTGGAGCAGCTAGTGGCGGTGGCGGCGACGATGGCAGCATCGAAAAGATGATCACCAAGAATCTATTCAAGAAATTCTTCGCAGCACTATCTTTCCAGAGAACTCGTAAGATTGATTTACCCGACCCACGGCACTGCTTCTATTGCATCAGCAAATGGAAGGAAATCGATGGATTGCTCAACGAGATGCACCAGCGACATTCGACCTCTGGTGTACTCACCGACCTGAAGGAATCCCTCGCTAAATAAGTGAAGTATAGAGGGATTGATTCAAGAACTAATCCCGCTAGGGCTTAATTCATGAGCGACCTTACTCAGCAAGCAGGCGTAGCCCTTTCGGGTGGACAATTCGACGATGCCTTAGAATTATTCGACCAAGCACGAATAGCAGAGCCGGATAGTTCGGTCGCTCATTATGGCTGGGCAGAAACCGCTTTTATGCGGATGACAATCGATATGGCTGAAGATATTCCTGCTGCGTTAGTAATGCGTTCTTACAAGAAAGCAATGGCTCTTGATGAAGAGAACATAGAATATGTTTCCTCCTTTGCAAACTTTTGCCTTGATTGTGGCCGAATCCCAATGGCGATCAAGGAATACCTGCGCTTAGAAAAAATGGCAGAACTCAACGAGATCCCTGTCGACGACACCCTATTTGAGGCGAGCCGATTAATCGTCGAGGCGATCGAACGCCTCGACCGCGACAATCCAATCTGCCAACCTTGGCTCAAGCAAGCGTTGATTTGGGCGGTTGGCGGACTTGGCTACTCGGTTTCAGAAGCGATTGAAACTCTAAGTGAAGAGTGAGGTGAACCGCTCTTGGCAAAGGCGCGAATCGCCTTTCGCTTCGGACATTTTGGCGATTGTTTTCACGGCAGCCAAATTCAACCAGATATTCCAACTGTTCAAGGGACTTTCATCCATATATTCCAAAAAAAACTCAAGTGGACAACTCTGAGAATCCCCGTCGCATTCGCTAGCAGAACCGATGCTGGAGTTCACGTTCGTCTCAATGGCGGTTATATCGACTTGGACGAAGATCAATGGAACCCGATGGGACCAGATGGATTTCTAAAAGCGGTCGGACACCAAATCCCAGATACTATCTCTTTAATCGATGCACAACGAGTTGCCGATGATTGGAGTCCAAGAAGAGCGCTCAGACGCACATATCGTTACCGCATGGAATGTATGGAGGGCTGGGCTGAGCCAGAGTTCGAAGAATTTGCCAAGTGGTGTAAAGTTTTCGAAGGTAAACATGATTGGGCCAATTATAGCCGCACGGAAGTGGGCCGGTCAACGGTTAGAGTGGTCGAGTCTTGCAAGCCCTGGTTTAGCGAGGACCGGATAATCGGCTTCGAAATCATCGGTGAGGCTTTTGTTTGGAACCAGGTACGGCGTATCGCAAATGCCCTTCATGGTTTGGTCACAAAATATCGAAGCCTTGAACAGGTTGAACAAGCTTTACATCACCCCGAAAAAGAAAGCGACCTCGGATTAGCCGAATCCGATTGGTTAATCCTGTGGTCGGTCGAATGGGAAGGGATCCCAAATATCGAATCCGAACAAACTCTCGTGCCAAAGCCCGACAAATCGAGCGCCCGCTGGCAGCATTTGTGTCGCCAACAACAAAAAGAGATCTTGATTCGCCAATTCGATTTTATCGAAGGACGATATTGACCACATCACCATCTTCAAGATTACATGATTCACGTAAGAAAACCCCTGCTATAACCTCGACTACGTCGTTATGGCGGGTCAAATCTGGGATCAAAATCGCACAATCAAAATTTTGATTATGAGCTGCGATATTAGCCAAAAAAGCAGTAGCACCGCCGAATGAAATACCGTCGCGAACGAATCCTTTAATCCGATGGGCTTCAATATCTGATGCATCACCTTTATCCAATCCTGCACTAACCCGTAATTTCTGATATTGAATCAAAGAATCCCCTTCGACCTTAATGTTGAGAGTACCAGGCCAAGCACTATTCCCAATCAATGCCTTGAACTGCTCCTGATAATGATGCTGGGCCATGAAGATATGGGCTCGGCCCAAGCCGGAACTAACAACACCACTCAGGGCCATAGCCACTCCAAACACAACTGGTTCAAGACCTCTTCTAATGCCGGTAGCCAAAAGCAACATGTAGCGCACCACCAATCGAGATGACATGGCCGGTGACCTCTCTTGGATGCAAGACAGATTTGAACTGCTTCAAGACCAAGCACTTCTGTGGCAACCGCCTACGCTTGATGGGCCGAACCAAGTGCGCTGTTCGATGGATGGTAAACCAACTATTATGCTATCAGCAAATAATTATCTTAACTTGACCACCCATCCTAAGGTTGTTGAAGCAACGATTGAAGCCACTAGGAAATATGGTGCCGGCAGCGGGTCGGTTCGAGCGATTGCTGGAACGATGGATATTCATTTAGCAGCAGAAAAGAAAGTCGCCGAATTCAAAAAAGTAGAAGCTTCCTTAATTTATTCAGCCGGCTATACCGCAAATGTCGGGCTGATCCCCACTTTGGTTCAAGGAAAACAAGATGTGATAATTTCCGACGAATTAAACCACGGTTCGATCATCGATGGTGTGCGTTTGACCAAAGCTCAAAGAGCGGTTTTTTCACATAATGACATGGGGGCGTTTGAACAGACCCTAAAGCAGCACCAAGATGCCGACCGAAAATTGGTAATCGTCGATGGAGTGTTTTCGATGGACGGGGATATCTGCCCTCTCGATGAATTAACCGCGCTAGCCGAGGAATATAATGCGATGGTTTTCGTTGATGATTGCCATGGTGAAGGAGTGCTGGGAGAAGGTGGACGGGGAATCGTCGACCATTTTGACCTACAGGGCAGAGTCGATTTTGAGATCGGATCTTTTTCAAAAGCATTAGGGGTCCAAGGAGGTATTTTGGCTTGTAAGGATATCGTGAGAACACATGCTCTCAACCACTCACGCTCTTGGTTGCTTTCAGGCTCTCAACCACCGGGGGTTGCAGCGGCTCAAAAAGCTGCGATCGAAGTGTTGATGGATGAACCGGAGCATCATGCAAGGCTATGGGAAAACACCGAATATTTCCGCAACCAGATGCAATCGCTTGGATTCGACACCGGAGTATCGACAACTCCGATTATCCCAGTGATGTGTGGTGAATCTAAGACCGCAAAACTGCTATCACAAACCATGCTCGAAAATGGGGTCATGGCTGGTGCG
>CAUZVL010000082.1:0-5457 GCA_963583355.1 Candidatus Thalassarchaeaceae archaeon | reverse complement strand
ACCTTCCATCCTTCCATCATCGACCAAACTAAGGTGGTCAGCCATCACCGGTTTACCCATCATACCTGACCAAAACGACTCGCCGCGAACCAATCTTTCACCGGTTATTGCGCCGGGTATAACCACGGAAAAAAGTGGTGCAATACCGTTATTTGTCATCAAAACCGGGCAATCTGCGGTAGCGCCCCCAGAGATTTGGTCTCTGGTGACCTGAGCCCAATGAACTGCTTTTTCGACCGATGAATCCAAGTTTTCCAACTTGAATCTCGATGATTCTCCTTCATATGAAGAAGTCATTAATCCATCTTCATCTATTGAAAGATGGACCCCGAGACCGTGGCTAGTTCTCAGCCCACCTGCTTCGATTCCGGAACTGGTTATTAGCGCACCAGCACCGGCACTAATCCCAATTCCACCACCGATTACGCAAGCCCTTGGATCCAATTCAGTTGCTTTTGCAAGTATATGGTCACCTTGCTCCAATAACGATTCGGTATCAATGTTGATCACGTTTTTATCGAACATTCCGCCAACCGTTGTTGTCTCTTGATTGGCCGGTAATTCAAAACCATTTATCGAAGGTGATTTTCTTGCGATAGATAATGCTTGAGCAACCGCTTTCTCTGAATTGTTAATGTCGACTAGATGAGCATAGCCATAACGACCATCCTCAACGACTCTAATACCAAATCCACCATCTCCACCGCCAGATGCCATCGCGATTTTTCCGCCCTCAAAATCTAGAGAATGCCCGTATCCTTGAGCAGCATAAATCTCCCATTGGCCAATGTTTGCTCTTTCACAGACTCGGCCGATAAGGTCTGCCGATTCCATCAAGCGTTCGAGTGCATCATCTGGAATCATCATCATCCCACCAATGCCTCACTGATTCTCATCAGAGGACCACCGTCACCAACCGGCACCGTTTGGCCTTTGCCGCAAAATCCAGGTGCGGCTAATTTCGAGTCCTTGGTTAAACCGTCGACGTTTTTTAGAATTTCTAAAGTCATGCCACTTACGCTAACATCTTTGAGCGGACGGGTGAGTGAACCACTTTCGATTAGCCAGGCTTCTTGAGCAGCGAATTGGAACGAACCGCGGCCGGTATCGACTTGCCCACCACGGCTACCACATGCATAAATTCCGAATTCGACATCTTCGATCAACTCATCTAAATCACGAAAAGATCCACCTTTGATAACGGTATTTGACATCCTTACCAATGGGTGATGCAAGCCATCTTGGGCTCGAGCGCCTCCATTGGGTTCTATGTCGAAACGATGTGCGGTCTCACGATGGTTCAAGTATTCTGTGAGTACGCCGTTTACAATGAGGTTTTTTGGTCGAGTATCTACGCCTTCATCATCTATAGGATAGCACCCATAGCCACCTCTCATCTGAGGGTCATCGACTACTGTGCAAATATCTGAACCGATTTTTTGACCGAGTTTACCCTCTAAACAAGAGTCCCCTGCTTGAACCAAATCAGCCTCGCAAGGATGGCCTAAAGCTTCGTGGATATATACGCCGGTCAGATCTCTATCCGATACTAAGGTCATCTTGCCAGATGGTGCTCTTTCGGCTCCGAGCAAACGTAAAGCCGAAATTCTGGCATCTCGACCCATCTTTCCGAGGTCTGCTGACTCAATCTGCTCCAATCCACCTTCACCACCGTGGCGGAAGCGATAGGATACCACTTCTGAATCCTCTCTAGCTGTAACCATTCCATTGATCAAACTACGTTGGAAAGACCATGTTCTATCCATCCCTTCAGTCGATAATAACTCGGTATGAATATGTTCGTCGGACCAGCCGGTCGCAGTCGAGATAATCTTATCATCATCTCTAGCCTCAATATCGATTGCTGTCATCATCTCGATTCTTGTGTCCAAATCGGTTTCACGCACATCCTTGAGACTTTTCCAATGGATTTCATCTTGGATGATGGGAACCTCGGCTAACCCAACCGGTAAATCCGAGGGGGAACGTCGTGCTGCGACTGCTTTCGCTAATCTAAATGTTGATTCTATCTGGCCTGGAAGCGATTTGATATCACTGGTAGAATGGACCCCCCAGGCACCGTCAGCCAAAATTCGTAAGGTGACTCCAACCTGTTGGCCTGGAATTGCTCTCTCCAATTTCCCATCTTTTAATGAGGCTGAATTTGTGGTTTCGCTGACCAATCTGACATCTGCATATTGGGATCCTAGTGAAGTAGCTAAATCCAAAGCCGAAGTAATACGGTTGTAATCGAGTAGCCTACCACAATCCCTGAGAGTATCATCTAGCCCAGTCACACCTGCTACCATGAACAGACGCTGGCCGAGGTGGGTCTTCAACCTACCCAAAGATTACTTGATATCGGAAAGATGAATCAGTCCAATAGCATCATTTTCATCCGCGGTTTCATCAAGGCCTAATTTTAAGGGATCAAACAGGGCTAATGAAGGCCTTAAAAGCAATTGCTCAAAGCCCATAGCAGCACAAATTGATGGGATTTCGGAAACGTTATTTTGAGTTAAATCGACCAACCACGCCTCAACATCTCCTACGGCCATGCCAACTCTTGAGAAAGCTTGGCTAACATGGTGAGTTCCAGCGATCAACCGCATGAATTCACCGTCGATACCAGTGGATTTCATCTGGTTTCGGCTCTTATTTCGATTCAATATCTCAATGGCGACCAAGCCGTGGATCTCACCTGCTAAGACCCCTCCTGAGAGTAGAACCCAAGAATCGCTAGGTCTAATCTTTAGCCAATTTGCTACAAATCCTTTCTCGTCTACAATCGGTTTTGGAAATTTGACCCGCCGACATGAGAATTCCTTTGTTGGCACGATTTGGCCCAATAGATGCGACTTATTGAATCAAACCCGCTCACTAGGTAGTGGATCGTCGTCTCGGCGAGGTTTTATGTCTGAAGTTTTTCTAGTTAATTTACGAACTTCCTCAAGCATCCGTTCGACCATAAGTGGGCCCCAGCCACGCCTTGATTTCAATGAATCCAACTCCTTATGAGATAGGGACAATAGGTCCGCAGGGGTACGAACTCCTATTTTTGACAGAGTTCTCGCTCTGGTTCTACCGATGTTTTTAACCTGAATCAATTGCAAGAGATCCTCTTTACAGCCGGCTCTAACCCTACGACAAATCAAATCGATGAATCCTGCTAAATCTGCAACATATCCCAGATGTTCATCGGCGAATACATCGTCTCTCAACAGAACTTCTCGAGCGGCAACCAATAACCACCCCATCAAATTTACTCTGGTATGAACATCACCAGGACTAACTCCAATCGTTTGTTCTATAGCCCGTAAATCGCTCTCTTCGTACCATTCTTCAATGCACCATGCGCTCTTGATTAAGCCTAAAGCGCGCTCTTCCAATGGTGATTCTACCAGCAGGTCATCTTCGTGAATTGCTGATTTTCGCATCAGATCACTACCGAATACCAATTCCGATGTTTTGGCGTAAAAAGGCAAAAAGTCTGGAGTCGCGGTAACCAGGTGGCATATACCGAATTCAGTTACTGGGAGATCTTTACGCACTAGCCTCCTGACCGCTCGACGCAATCCCGTAATCATCACATCGGCAGAGAGTGGGTCTATCATCAACTGAGCGATTCTTTCGCCCATCGGAGTCGCTTCGTATTGATTATCGGCCGATTCTCCGAGAAAGGTGTCGGGTTCTTGCCGAACTATCGACGAAGCTCGTTTGAATCCAAAGGTTGCTTCTCTTGGTTCTAATTTTGATTTGTTCACCCCACCCAAGGAAACCCCACTCGCAGCCAATGCGGAATCGAGCCAAGCAGGTGTTTCATCATCCCACGATTCTGTCATCGAATGTTGCTCAGTCCTTCGAATAAATCGCTTGGAAACCAACCAACTTAGCATTTTGTCAATCGTTTCTTGTAAATATCCTTGAGGTTGGGTATGTCCGAGATAAGTACTCGCAAAGAAATCCCCGATATCGCCTCTTTTGAGAAGGCCTCCGGTTGCGATTCCTGCCAATAGATGGAACCTCATAGCCGGTTCAGAAGCCAACTTTGAACTGATATCCTCGACTGGTCCGTGAATGTATTTGTCAGCGATCTCGTCGGCTAATTCGCGTGGGTCGCCGCCTTTACAGGCTAACCACGCCTCCCCTTTAGGATCGTATTGTGGTCGACCTGCCCTTCCCATCATCTGTCTTACCTCCATTACCGAAAGATAGCGGCTCATGCCATCAGAATATCTTTTGAGATCTCTTACCAAGACCCTACGGGCGGGTAAATTTACCCCTGCAGCCAAGGTAGGGGTTGCGCATAAGCAATAGAGCAATCTTTGTTTGAAGGCGTCCTCAATTAAGGATCTTTGTTCAGGTCTAAGACCTGCGTGATGAAATGCCACCCCTCCCTTTACCGCCTCGGCCAAATTATCCCCCATTACAGAATGTGATCCTAGGCGAAGTTTTTGTGATAAATCATTGAGTTTTTTAATAGAATGAGGGTCTGATTTTTGTAAAAGTTTTGCCATTCTTTGACCGAGTTTCTTTGCTTCTGACTCCGCTGAGCGGCGAATGCTGACGAAAACTAATAATTGGCCGCCTTGTTCATGAACATCTTTGAGCGCGGCCCAAGCAACGTGGCTTTTCGGACCATCCAATCTCCTTGGTGGGTTGAGAGTAGAGGTCGTATCGCTCTGGTTTTGTTGTACCGAACGCGGCTCTAAATCTAATTCGGCCAGAGTCGATGACTCTAAACTAACCGGCCGCCAATTTGAAACAATCAACTCGGAGTCTAACCATTTTGCTAAGTCATCACTATTCCCTACCGTTGCTGATAAAGTGATTATTTGGGCGTTTGGTCGAAGAGTTCTGATTCGGGTCAGGTTTATCTCCATCGTTGGACCGCGAGTGCTATCGTTCAATAAATGGAATTCATCAGCTACAACCACACTAGTACGTCCAAGTATCTCTGGCTTTGACCGTATTAGCGAATCCAATTTTTCGCTAGTACAAACCAAAATATCGCAATCCTCTATCTTTCTTGCTTCACCTGGTGCATCACCGATGCCTAGGCCAACCTTCAACCCAAGAGCGTCGCCTAATTCGACCAATTCCTGTTGTTTTTCACTAGCCAATGCTTTGAGAGGGACAATGTAAATCGCCCTAGAGCCTTTTTTGGTTTGTAATAATGTTTTAGCGATGGCCAAATAAGCAACTAAACTCTTCCCGCTTGCGGTAGGAATACACAACATCGTGTTGCGCCCTGCTAAAACAGCCGGCATCGCTTCGGCTTGCGGAGGATGAAGGACATCTATCCCCCATTTTTTCGAGACGAATGCAACCAAATCGGCAGGCAGGTCCAACGCTGCTAAGTTGCACTCGTACCCACCCATGATGCACAAGTGGTGGTCAACAGTCCAAAAGGTAAACCCTAGAGTAGGCGACATGCTCAAGGGGTGGTCCTACCTG
>CAUZVL010000081.1:0-5460 GCA_963583355.1 Candidatus Thalassarchaeaceae archaeon | reverse complement strand
GTCTTGAAAATAACCGCTAATGATCTCGATGACCAATCGATTTCGTGGGCGCGTAAAAGCCACACAGAGCATCCGGTTGATGACGGTTATATCTGGCAAGAAGAACCTTGCCGGTTTGGTCAAATTTCTGAAGGAATTAGTGAAAATGGGATTAATTGGGTCGTCGGTGATGCCCGTAAAATAATGGTGACCAATCCATACCAATGGATTGACCTCGACCCATTTGGTTCCCCGGTTGATTTCCTCGATTCCGCAATTCAATCCCTTTCCAGGGTTGGGGTTCTGGATGTGACTGCAACCGATACTGCCGCATTATGTGGCTCGTCAAAAACTAGTGCTGCTCGCCGTTATGGTGCGACCGGAATACTCGATTCATATATGCACGATGATGCGGTTAGAATCTTACTCGGGACGATTGCCAGAGTTGCGGCGATGCACGATAGACACATACGGCCATTGATATCATTATTCGATGGTCACCATGTTAGAGTGAGTGTTTTGATCACCCGATCGAAGGAATCTGCGAGTGATTGGGCCGACAATATTGGATTCAGAATAAGGTCAAAGCCTTACCACTTTTCAAAATTGCCAGAAGGTGAATTTAGTGGACCGATGTGGACCGGGCCTATTTTCGATGCTGAAATCGCCAGCCGAATGACCGTCGAAAAAGCGATTGAGTTATGCGCTGGAAGACCGGAAGATCTGCCTGATGATTGGAGTGAGCACGACATTGAACATTCGAGAAGAGAATTGGAAAGAACCGTTCGCCATATATCCCAATCTGCTCAATTGCTCAGCGGGGACCACCTATTGGTGGCGACCGATGATTTGGGCATAGCCGCAAAGGTTGGTCAGATTCCAAAGATGAAACTTATTTTTTCACAACTCGAAAAGGCTGGATTCAAAGCAGCCCAATGTCAAATGCCTGAGCCGATGTTTGCTACGGATGCCTCTTGGGAAGATGTGCTTACGGCGGTGCGTGCTTCAACCAAATGAAGGATCGATTTGATCCTCGGGTGCGGGTAACATAGTTTGAGAATTTTCAAACACTTCTCTAACACTATCTTCTATCCTTCGTGCATCTTCTAATAATGAAGAAAGCGGAATATTCAATCCGGTCAATTCACTAACAGCTTCGATAGCTAATGCTGCTGCTCTCGCGTCGGGATACATAGGATTACAATCGGTCAATATCGCGGTTATATCCAAGCCCAATCGGTCGCCTTCGGCGATTAAATATCCCGCTATTCCTGCTACGACCCCTTTGGTGACAGGATCTATTCCCGCACTCTTTAAACGAGTTCTTCCTCCTTTGGATGCACTTACTCCATACATCGATTCCTCGCGCTCATCGAGGTTTTCTCTCGCCACACCATCGATGATGATCAATTGGTCAAATCCGCCTTTGGTGAACCAATCTAGAACCGTATTTGCGAATAATATATCACGTTCAGGTCCGAAGCGAATCTCGGCGGTAAATACGCCGATTCCGCTCCCTTGATAGACTCTAACCGGATGTTTTGGCACCTCGTGATGAATCAGGGCCATCGCCGGGAATTCTGTATTCAAAACCGTCCCGAGTTGATTCAATTTGAGTTGGCTGATGATGTGAGAGGCAGCGATTACTCCGACCATTCCCACGGTTGAAAAACCACAGATTGCAACCCCTCCAGTAGCTGGGTCTGCATTTTTGTGCAAGACTAAATCGTACCCGGTTTGGCTTGCCATGTTTTGACCTCCTGCGTCACACCCTCAAAGGCATTACGGATTAACTTTGAAAATATAAATGGAGATTATTCAGTGAATTCTGACCAATCTTCCTCGCCTTCGTCTTTGTACCACCAGACTCCAACCTCATCCTCGTACCATTCTGTACCGTGTTCGTCGACGGTGATTCCATCGTCTTGAGTCTGTTCTTGAGGCTCTTCTTGGTAAGATTCCTCATCGTTGTTGAGACGATCTATAAATTCTTTATCTGGGCCATCTGGCACTTCGTCGTCGTAATCTCGATCTTCAATTTCGTCAAGTGCTAAACCTACTGGTAGGGGTTTGGAAATCGGTTCTACTTGGGATGATGGATCTTCATCGAAGTCAAGGTCTTCTTCATCCCAGTCAGATTCATCATTTTTCATTCGTACCACGATGAATACCAATAATGCAATAGTTGCTACCCCTACCGCGCCGCCGATGTATAGTAAACTATTATCGCCTTGGCCTTGGGTTTTGTCGTTGGTCTTGCCATCATTTTCGCCATCATCAGGTTCGTCTGGATTATCGCTGATATCCTCTACTTCCAATTGCCAATCTACTTGGTGGGAGATGAATTTGTGGCTGGTGACATAATCGGTGGCGGTAAAGCTTCCTTTGACCGTCATCTTATCGCCATTAAGCCCAATCGCAGCTGGATCTTGGATGAGGTCGATATCGATGGTGATGTTTTTTGATTCGTTTTCGACCAAGGTAAATTCTGATTGTCCTGCTGCTGGATAGAAGCCGATGGTGTCGGCTTCCCAAACCGACCAATCACTATTTTCCAATACAACATCTATTGAGAAATTATTTGGATTGCTAAAGGTACAAACCGTGGTCTGATCACCTAAACTTGCATCGACCACGATAGTGGGACAATCGACCAAGATATCTAAAAGACTAGTCGGGGTCCAAGTTGTATCGTTGGTTTGGTTTCCTTGGGTCTCGTTTTCTTCAACCGTTTCACCATATGGAACCAATTGAATTACGAGACCTGCTGGATTTACAACAAGCCATGAGGGACCGGTCATATTGACATAGAGTTTACCGCCTTCTGGAATATTGACCAAGAATTGTGAAAATCCATTCTCAAACGAATCCGAGCCGGTTAACGTCGTGTTGTCATTGGTCGCGACCCAATCAAATGTCGCATCCTCGACCAGATGGGTCTGGCTGGCAAAATCTGCTACCAATCCAACCCGGACATCGGTCTCATTATCCCAGTCCAATTCATAGTAATCAGCCGTAGAGCTCAACGTTGCTTGAACCGTTACAATTCTATTTGTGACCGTTGCTGCAGCAGCGACCGGCTGGTTGAGTTCATCACCGGCAAATCCGCTATAATTCGCACTAAAACTAATCGCACCGGTAACGTTGGTAGCAAATAGACCAAGGCTGTCGAAATCATCGAAATGAACTCCATTCCAATCGGCCGAGATAAGAATGGTTTCGTTTGAGGTTATCAACTGAATAGTAATGGTTCCGTTTGGTGTTGATTCAACCGAATCGACCAACATGCTGATATTGAGATCGAATCGCTGGCCGATCTCGATGGTTTCACTCACTTCTAAAGTCAGCGAAGTACTCGCAGGGATATCGATTCTGGGATATGCGGGGCCGGTCGAAATAACGTCAGAAGTAAAGTTACCATATTGGTCGACCGCAATTACCGCAGCATGGTGAGCTACACCGTTCTCCAAACCGGATATTATCGCGCTAACACTAGTGTTGGAAACTGTTGAAGCCGCACTTAGCCCATTGGTTGAGGTGAAAGGTTGAGTCTCAACAAATACTTCGTAATGATCGAAATTATCGATTGAAGCGATCCACGAAACATTGATTGCACCGCCGCTATCGTTAGCCACGTCGGATATCGAGAAGCTCGCCAATCGACCAGGCGGTGAAGGATATGGAATGAACGCTTCGACAGTATTGGAGAGGTTAGAGGTAATTCCAAATCGGTGAACTGATCTCATAGAATAATAATATGTCATTCCCACTGTCACATTGGTATCGATGGTGAAATTAATCATGTCTGTCTGATATGGACTGGTCAGATCAAGGGTTGCGTTGGCCGATTGACTTCTGAATATTTCGAATTCTTGTAAGTCCTCACCAAAGTCGATCAAATCGTTCCAAGCCAAATTAACCTCCATCGCCGTCACATTTCCAAGCACCAATATCGGTGTTGCCGGCATCGTTACTTGAGGGGCCCCAGGCGTATGTATCGCATTCAAATTCGTGATGGTGATAACTCCTGCTTCACTCGAATTAAACGGCAGATCAAAGGTGAATGTTCCGGTTCCTCCGGTCATCTTTTGGTTGATGATATTGGTAAGATTTGCAGTAGCGTAAGGATTGAGGTCCACTCTGAATGAACCATCGTAACCGATGTCTAAATCGGAGAGATTGAAGGTGCCTGCGCCGATGCTGCTGCTATTCATCGAGATATTGGCCATCGAGGTGCCATAATCATCGGGTAATGCTGGCAAGTTGATCAATATTGGACTGATATCTGCCTTTATCGAATTGGTTTCATCGGTTAATACCAATGGGTTTAGGCCGTTGACGCCATTGCCTGAATAACCGGCTCGGGCAGCTTCCGATGTGCCATCCCCATCGACGTCTAGGCTGATTGTGTGCCAAGCCCCGATGAATAACCCATCACTGGATTCGCCTGATTCGACCATCTGTTCGGCCAAGCCATCACCATCTAGGTCTGCGCAAATAACCGCCTTTGGTAAAGACCAAGGCTCTAATAATTCCGGATTTAGTGCTCCTAGTGAAGTTGCATTGATCGAACGGGAGGTGATATTTCCTTCTACAGTCTGGTTTGAGCCATCGCTAATACCAGTCTCTGATGCCAAAAATTCTAGTGCCCCATCACCATCATAATCACAGACCGAGCCCAAACTCATCTCGACTATTGTTTGATAGGAAGATTCGTTAAAGACCCCTGCGTTATTTATCATGATAGCATAACCTTGTTCGTTTGAGCCGACCACGTCAATATCGCCATCGCCATCGAGATCGCTTAGAATTTCATTTTGGGTAATATTTGAGAAAGCACTACTTGCAGACCAAGCACCTCCTGTATAGTTCAGAGTTTGCCAAGCACCGTTTTGTTCTTTTAACAGAATAAGTGGATAGCCCGGTGAAGCAAAATCGCTTGAATAGAGGCTTGCCAAATCCGCCGGCATTCCAATTTGCCCATATGGAACAATCGTCTGAGTCGAATTTGCTGAAAAGGAACTGGTCGAATTAACCCACACTCTCAATGAGAGGTCGCCATTTGGGTGAATAGAAACAATGTCGTCAAAACCATCTCTATTTGTATCGGATAGAACCGCTGAGTTCAATCCTTGACTCAATGAAATATTCATCTTCGAATCAAATGATGAAGCGGTTGAATTCCACAGGTGAATGCATACCATGTCGTTGCTTGGTGCTATCGACATTACGTCGTCCCAACTATCGTTATTGATATCGCCTATCGTAAGTGCGCTAGCATTATCACAAGTTGTTTGCCAACTCGAAAGGCTCAAGCCGGTCGAGGGATCATAATCTATCCAAGAGACCGCTGTAGTGAGATTTGTAATGCTCGAATCGTTTGATAACATTACTATCTCGCTCAATCCATCACCGTCAAAATCGCTTTCGACGATATCTTCGAGCGCCCCTACTGCAAAGAAGCCGCTGCCGACATCAGGG
>CAUZVL010000080.1:0-5477 GCA_963583355.1 Candidatus Thalassarchaeaceae archaeon | reverse complement strand
TTCCCAAGGGAAGTGACCTAAATATATCTTCATTTCCAAATGTGAATTGACTATGCAGACCCTTTTTCCCAAATACAACTGTACAATCTGAGAATTCTGCCATGGCTGTAAATTCATCACAGGTTTCAATCAATGTCGTAGTGTTGTTAGTCCAGCCACTTGTGTCATTAGCAGGAGGTTTTCTAAACTCAACCTTTGCATCAAAAATATTAGTTTCAAGAGATTCTTCAAAGAATACCTGTGATAGTCCGACGCCATAAGAAAGAACTGTTGTGATGACTAAACTAGCCAAAAATACACCCGCAAATACCGCCATTCCGCGTTCTCTTCCGCGCCATGCACCAATAGCTGCAAGTCGAAGGTTATCTGGTAAATCCCGTAACTTTCGAGGGATTTCTTTGCGCATTGTATTCAGTTTAGAAGAAATACTCATTCTTCTTCACCGCCTACTTCAATTCCCCAAGCAGAGCGAATGTCACTAGCCGCCACTTCCCCTTCGCGCATCAATAGCATCCGGTCGGCCTTACTTGCCAAGTCAGGGTCGTGAGTTACCATTAGAATCGAAATCGGGTTTTCTTCATCATGACATAATTCTTTGAACAATTGAAGAACTTCAGCACCAGATGCGATATCGAGATTACCTGTTGGTTCATCCGCCAGTAGTAGCGGCCTATTTCCAGCGATTGCCCGAGCGATTGCAACACGTTGCTGTTGACCACCTGATAATTGATCGGGGACATGGTCGACTCTATCGCTAAGATTGACCCTCTCAAGGGCAGCTAACGCCCTTATTTCTGCCTCTTTGGAAGGCACACCTGAAATCTCCAAAGCCATAGCTACATTGTCTAATGCTGAAAGATGGTCTAGCAAGTGAAAGTCTTGGAAAATCCACCCGACCATAGTTCGTCGCACATCGACGACTGCGGAAGGATTCTTTAGACCATATTTTCGTGAATTAAGATCGATCTCTCCGGAATCTGCAGGCAGTAATCCGCCAATGATATTCAGGAGAGTTGATTTACCACAGCCTGAAGGTCCCATCAATGCTACCAATTCACCTCTTTTGAGGTTCATATCGACGGCTTTGAGAACCTCTAGCCGATTTGATCCGGATCCGAAACCTTTCTTCAAGTCGGTGATATGTAAAAGGCTCATAATTCGGATGGCAGAACCACTTGCTTATCAATGCTAGTTTAATCATCACGACTGTACAATCTTATGGCAAACTGTAATCATGAGTTCTTATCTTTTACCGATGATGAAAATATCAAATCGTGAAGAAATGACCGGGATCTTTTTGAAGTAAAAATTCCACTTCGGTATTTTTGGTTATCGATTACGTCTGAAATCCAGATGTCTAGTTCGCGGTCCATACTTGTTGCCTCAGTTTACTTTTAACAGCACTCCTATAGTAGGCTTTGGCTGTAATGCCCACACCAGGTGTTTTTTAACACACTAGTCTAATCTGGTCGAGATCGTCATTTCATCATACATTTTGATATTCAGAAGAACCTCGCCGAAATCACGTGAATATGCGCATAAACGTCGTACTGACTCAGAAAGCCTGAAATCAAATAGTAGGTTTTTCGCAGTTCTTTTTCGGTTCATCAACTCTTCCTCATGTAACTCTAGTTGTTTTTGTGCTGATTTTAAATTATGGCGCGCCACCTCTATTTCATGAGAGTCTCGGGTCCGAGTGTTGATCATCAATTGTTTGATGGCTTGTTGCCATACAGGTATCTGTTTCATTGGTGATTCTCCTTGATTGAGTTTTTCTCCAGTAAATTCTTGGATCAGTTGAGCAATCTGGAAGCCGTGGTCCATCATCCGCTCTAATGCGCGTGCTAAATTAGAATATTCGACAGCTTGGTTTCGATTCAGTTTTAGAGCGGTCGCGACCTGGTGCGAATCGAGTGCGATACTTACCTGCCTCTCGACCAAATATAGTAGCGCGTCAACTTCAGATTCTCTTTCATCAGCATCAGAAATCAATTCTAAATCCTCACCGTTTAAAACCTCAATAATATCTCTCATCAGAGAAGAAACCTGAAGGTACATTCGATTGATACTGGCGTGTAAAGGCATTTCCCCGGCTTTAAATAAACAAACCAATTCGGATTTATCCTCTTCTTCTTCAATAGTTTCAAAGCCACGGGTATTGCTCAAAAATCGACGGATTTGTTGCCTAAATTTCTTTTTATCCTCTTTTGGATAATGAATGTTTATCCGATCGGCCCCTGAAAGATACGCTCCCATCAAATGGTCGTGGAGAGAGCTTTCAGGTAATTTAGCAGCATCGATTACCAGTTTTCTTATCTGATTCTCGACCAAATCGATTGGGGTGAGGCGCAAGGACCCACTAGGCCTCCAATCAACCCTAACCCCATCTCTTGGCCGCAGTCCATTGGAGATGACCCATGGTTTTGGCAGCGAAAGAGTATATGTGACCCCACCTGTCAATTGCACTTTTCGAACTTCTTGTTCACCGGGTCCAAACGACATAAGTCTCGACCATCCGTCAATTCTCATCTATATAGATTACCGGGGTGTCTGGTGATATACCTTCAGCGATAGGGAGGACGCATGGAACCAGTCACAATGGTGCTTCTGGGAGTTGCGCTACTAGTATGTTCGTATATGGCTTGGAATATTGGAGCAAACGATGTCGCTAATGCTATGGGGACTAGCGTCGGTAGCGGCGCTCTTACCTTGCGTCGTGCAATTATTGTCGCCGCGGTCTTCGAGTTCGCTGGAGCGGTTTTCTTCGGTAGTCACGTAACCGATACAATTCGCAAAGGGGTTCTCGATTTTGGTGGTGATGATTTCAGCCGGGAATTAAGTCAGAAACTGATGTTTGGTTTCATGGCTGCGCTTTTAGCTGCAGCGATTTGGCTCACTATCGCAACCAAGTATGGCTTACCGGTTTCCACAACCCATAGTATCGTCGGTGGAGTTATCGGTATGGGATTATGGATTCAGCCAAGTTCCGTCAATTGGTCGAAAGTAGGGGAGATAATATTGAGTTGGATTGTCTCGCCCTTATTGGGTGGGGTTTTGGCATATCTATCCTTTATCATTATTCGGAAAGTGATTTTTAATCATGAAAACCCACTCGACCGAACCAAGAAAATCGCCCCTCTTTTGGCTTTGCCAACATTCTTTGTACTCGGTTTGGCCCTCCAATTTAAGGGATTGAAGGGCTTCTATACAAACCTCGACAATGCTGGAATTATCGACAAGAGCCGCTGGTTACCTGCAAAGGAGGGTACCACATTTAATCCGTTTTTAGAAGGTGCTTGGATTCCTCTGAATAGCTTACTCGTCGCATTAGCGATCGGCATATTTGCCAGCAGTATCTTGTGGATGGTTCTAAGGCGCTACGAATTCAAGGAAGAAGGCTATGCCGGAGTTGAAAGAGTTTTCATTTGGCTCCAAATTATCACCGCTTGTTACGTCGCATTTGCCCATGGAGCAAACGATGTTGCAAATGCGATTGGGCCGATGGCCGCCATCTATGAAATCGCAACTTCAACCACTGGCGTACTCTCGCCTGACCAGGTCGATGTACCGATTGGATTACTCCTCTTAGGTGGAGCGGGAATTACCGTCGGTATAGCGACATGGGGTTACAAAGTGATGGATACAATCGGCAAAAAAATCACTCATATCACCCCCTCACGCGGTTTTGCAGCCGAATTTGGTGCTGCGACAACCGTGCTCATCTTCTCGATGCCATTCTTGGCGGTTCCAATTTCGACGACCCACACCCTGGTGGGTGCGGTAGTCGGGGTTGGATTAGCAGGCGGAGCTTCTTCAGTCGATTTCCGAGTATTCGGTAAGATTGCTGCAAGTTGGGTTGCGAGTCTTCCTTTCGCCGGATTTGGTGCAATTGTGTTCTATATTTTGTTCGCTGGAAACCCGATTAATGTCGCAATCGTTACGGTCGCGGCAATCGGTGGAACAGTATTCTTATTGATACGAAAAGAAGTTGTCATTGAGGAGGATGAACATTCAATTCTTGCAACCGAAATACCAGAGGGTAAACTAAATCCAACCACTCCATTCGGATTATTCCACGCTCATGCTGAAGCGGTTGAGAAAACTGTCGATTTCATGATGAAAGCGGTGAAGGCTGCAGCTGAAGGAAGGGATGCCAGCGAGTATATCGAAGCTACAATCGCTGCCGAATTAATGGCTGATAATTTGAAATCGAATCTGCGAGATGAGATCGGTCGTGGCTTAGTGATCACGATTGGCCATGACAATTTCATGCACATGATAGCCCGCCAAGACCGAATCGCTGATTATGCTCAAAACGTCGCTGAGCAACTCTCTTTTAGAGAACTTTATGATAATAAGGAAGCTCGAAAACATCTAGTATTGATGGCTGAAGCAGTAATGGCTACTGTTGCGAGTTATGAGGACACTGTTGAGCAATTGAAAAATTTAAGTCATTCTGGCTTTGCCAGGAAAGAGATGGAAACACTTGCAGAATTCATCAAGGAAGTTAACCTCCTTGAACATCAAGCGGACATCGTAGAAATGGAAGCGGCAACGATAGTGTTCAGTCAAGGGGACGATGATGCTCTTGCTGCTATGCATATGTATCGAGTTCTACAACGCTTGGACGATGTAGCCAACGCTTGTGAAAAAGCAGCGGATGCGTTCTTGCCATTAACGCACCAGGGCTAAATGAAATCCCAAATTATCGGGAACAAATTGAAAACTCAGACCCATTGTGGCCAAGTCATGCCAGAGGCTGCTGAGGACCTTCTCACTCTATCCGACTCTGTCGTCATGGGGGATATTCACATCGGCGCTAGCGGCATTGCCGAATGCCCAATGTGTGGAATTCAAGGCGTTCCAGTTTTCAAATGTGGCCATTCTGATTGTAATCAGCGGTTTTGTGAAACTTGTGAGAAGGGATGGAAGATCTTTGGCCAACCCGGAACAGTACCTCTTTGTTCTGTTCATCACACTCAAGCAGAAGATAAGCACCAAGCCGAAAATCTGCAAAAGCACGGGATTACAAAATTGACTGGAAATCATAAAGTGAGAACCTTTCGTCCAATAAACACCAATACTAGAACCAATATTTCAACCTCGAAATATTCGGTCGAGAATCCGGAAGTCATCTCTTATGTCGAGCCAACTGGCATTTGGCGTTGGGTAGGCACAATCTCAATAGCGGGGCTGTGTTTAGCGGTGATTGCAACGGTTTGGTCTTGGTTTGGGAGGGGTAATTTATGAGCAGCGAAGAACATGAGAATAATTACTCCACGATGGAGCAACCATGGTGGGCAAACGATATGCTCATCTTGGTCTTTACCATGTTGAATATCGGCATCATTGCCTATGATATTCAAAATAACCTCTTCGAGACCGATAGGTCGCTTTGGTGGATACTTGCAACGATTGATTTTATATTGATTTTATTCTTTTTCTTTGATTTATTAGAGGATTATTCTCGGTGTAAT
>CAUZVL010000079.1:0-5485 GCA_963583355.1 Candidatus Thalassarchaeaceae archaeon | reverse complement strand
AGCATTAGATTCCAGTCTGATAATTGGATGGTCCCATTCCCCGAGGGTCAGAGCCAAGTCGCCTCCACTATCGTAGATTCCTGGATTTCGACTTACCCAATGACCACGTGGCGGCATTGGTTGACGGATTACCGCTCCGATTTGGCCTGCGATAGCTCTCTCTTCAGAATGAAATCCAATTAATTGGGACCCAACGAATTTAATTCTCCTCGAAGAGCCGGGCCCGCCACCAAGAATCAAAACCACCTCGACATTCTTCCTGATGCCATGGCTTGTTAGTAATGCAGCCATCAATGCTCGAATCAAGACGTCCATCCGCCCAGCACCTCCACCGAGGTCATTTAGTGGCAATTTTCCCTTGGACATTGCTCTGGTTCCAACGATGACAAATCGGCGCAAATCACTCACCTATTATTCTCTATCACACAGCGAATAGATTCGCAAATGTCGGATACGGTATTGAGAACGAAATGGGCACCAAGGGAGTCTATCAACCAAGCCCGAGGTTTATCTGGGTCATTACGATCTTCAAGCCGATTAGCGATGGTTGCTGTCATTCCAGCATTTTGAATTTGAGCATAGGCACGGTGGACCAAATCCTTTTGCTTAATCCCGCTCTCTAATTTAAAGCCTATTCTTACCGAGCCCTCGCATAGATTTTTGAGTTCAAGAATGTGTTTGGGCCCTTCGATTAAGTCGATTGCTAATCCGCCTTGTAATGATGCTATTTTTCCCATCACCTGCTCATCGATAACGTAATCTAACACCGCAGCAGCATGGATCCAGACATCGATTCCATCTTTTGCAAGCGCTATTAATTCTTTGAGCATATCATTCGGATCGGGTGCACAAATATCGAGGGGGAGCCAAGTAGGTGTTTCCATACTAGTGACACCAGATACGCAAGTTACATCGTAGCCAAATCTGAAAAGATCATCTGCGATATGGTAACCGGTCGTTCCAGAACTTGTATTTTGAACCGACCTTATATCGTCGATAGCACTTTTTGTTGCGCCCAAAGTTATCACTACAGAAGTTGAATTTCGGTTTATTAGATTGGCCAATCGAGCGACGATTTCTTCATGATGAGGAGTTTTATTTTTCCCTTCTTCCTCAGCACCCCACAGTACACAAACACCTTGTTCGACACATTTAGAAACCAAATCATTAGTGATGGGGTCTATTGCTAAATCAATATGCATTGAGGGTACCATCATTATAGGTGTTTTTCGGCCTCTGGCTGCACTTAATGCCATCAATAGCGGACCATTGTTCAAACCGTGAACGAATGATGCCATCATGTTTCGAGTTGTTGGTGTAACCAAAACCGCATCAAAATTAGATAAGGCGCTTAGATCACCGTCCCAGCCCGTTATGACTTCCCCTTGAGTTGCCCATCTAACCGCTAATGGAGTGATTATCTGTTGAGCTGATGGTGTCATAATTGTGGTCAAATTGGCACCATGGCGCCGCAATTCTCGCCCTAGACGGACGGTATCAACCGAAGCAATTCCACCGGTCACTCCCAAAAGGATGTGCTTGCCGGTTAGTGAAGTGCCTCGCACCTCAACATCGGTGTCTCGCATATTGGAGCCCAGATGCTCAGCCTTCAAGACGGTTTGGCCGTTGCATTCAATTGTAAGTTACTGCTCGACCTCGATATGTCGGATGCTGACCAAATGGTTTTGGCAGGTTCACGTCCAAGTCATTCTTCGCCAATCGACGGATTACATAGCCGCTGTTCGATGGTGATGTTGGTCGATATTTTTGTTATTGGGATGGTATTATACCCATACTCATTAATTCCTGCAGGAGTTGGTTTAATTCTCTGGTTAGCCTACAAAAAAAAGGTCTCGTGGGCTTATTGGTTCGCTCCAATCTTAATGGGACTAGCCTCATTGTTATTCTTGTTTTTATTGGCCGGACAAATGTATTCTCTTTTCAGCGGAAGTGGTGGGAGTATTTTATTGGCATTATTGATGGCTTGGGCTGCGTTTTCATCGATTCGATTCATAAGGATACACTTCCATCCAGTTTATCGGATGGGATATTCGGGAGTTGGGGTTAATGAATCTGGTTTAGAGATTCACGAAGGTGAGATGTTGGCTTCCTGTCCAACCTGCTTGGCAGTATTAGCCATCAACCCACAATTGCTGTCCCTAGAAGATAAATGTCCTCATTGTGAGGGTAGACTAGTTCGAAGTGAAGAAGAATAATCAATGATCCAATATTGGATGATTGTTAATTATCTCAACTCTGAATTACCGGATTGTTCAACGAGATGCAAGAGTTAGGTTCTTCCACATGTCCTCAGGGACTTCCATGGCTAGTCTTAGACCACCCATTGCTCCCAACCGAACTGGATCGTCGACCACGTGAACGTTTACCTCACCCATATCGGATAACCTACGCTCGAGAAGAGCTCCAAGACCTCTAATCCCAGAGCCGCCACCAGCGAGAACCATATTTTGGCGGAATTCATCGTGGAATTCAGGATTGGATTCTGCAATCAATAACTTTGCGTTCTCAACGATTGGGTCGACGATAGATTCACAAGCAGATTGCACACAATCGGTGATATCAAGAGTCATCGCTTTTCCTTCGATAGAGAAGTCTACCATGATTGGGTCATCTGGGGTTGAAGTGGAGACAAAGGAATACTGTTCCTTCCAACGTCGGGCCATATCTTTTGTGATTTGAGCACCATTGTATTTTGACTGGACCTCTTCGATTAATTGATTGTCGACATAGTCGCCGCCGTATCCGGTATGCATTTGATCGCCAGGACCTGGTATAGTCCCGTAAACACGACAAAGGTCGGTTGTTCCAGCGCCGATGTCTATTACTAGGGTGTGATCTATCATATCGAGTGCATAAGCAACTGCGAAAGGTTCAGAGATAATCATTGCCGCATTTACCGAGCCAGCAGCGGCATCGAAAATTGCGGTTTTATCGACGTGACTTGCTTCAGCAGGTGCACCGATAACCGCTACGACTCTGTCGTATTCCTCTGGGTCGGATAGACCGATGAGGTGAGTGATGAAGTGTGCGATAAAATCTCGGTCCTCTGGGGTATCCTTGATAACACCAAGTTCTAGAGGTCGGAAAAGATTGAGCGCAAGTCGGTTTTTGAGTGCCTCATTTCCAAATAAAACGTCACGTTTTAGGAAATTTCTGGCGATTGGGTCCTTCGGAGTTCCTATGACGGTTAATTCCTCTTCTTCGTGGTTATCGCTTGAGACCATAACGGAACGGAAAGTTCCAAGGTCGATTCCAATGTAAAGTACTTCTTCCGCCATGATGACTCGCCTACTTGCCCCATCATGCATCACCTTATGAACAATGCCACACCGAAGTGTGGTATCGTCAGTTTAATTATAGTCTATAAAGCGATGCACTAACACCAATTTTCACATTTATGGCAATACCATGCCGCGTGTTCGGCATATAGTTCAGCCATCTCGCCGCAACCTGTGCATTCCTTTAGTGCGTGGTCACCGAATAGTTGTTGTACAATTTGGACATGATGGATATCGTCTATGCCTAATTGTTGACGCATCGACCATAACATTTGATCTTCGGAAGGTGAAATTATTCCATCCTCTAAAACCATCTCAACCACTACTCGATAATCATCGAGAATCTTCACGTCTCTAGGATCCATTGAAACCCCGCCTTTTTCAGCGATAATGTCGGTACCGCCAGGGTCGTCAACAAATATCACCAAAGAGGCTGCTTCAAGATTATTATCCCTTAACTCAAATAATATCGTTGCCCCCTCTTGATTTGCATAAACCATTTTCGAATGGCGATTGATGACGTTGGTAATAGAGCGAGCAGTATCTTCAGCAGATCTTCCCCGACGCCAGCCGGTTTCGCTAGCTTCATCAAATAAGTAGAATTCAGTTCCTAGCCCTGGATATTCTAAACGTATTTCTTCTCCACCGTCGAATCCATTCGCAACAATTGTGATGCTCCCTACTGTGGTACTCTTTAAATTATCATCGTCATCGAATGAAATCATCAAAGGTTTCCGCTCTTCGACCGCGGCATTGAAGTGGCCACTCATCCCGGTCATCCATTTATCTTCAAGTCGAGTTAATGACTCTTTTTGGCCCGAAGATAATCCCTTGTCGATGCCAAGAACATTGCGAAGTTGTCCCGATTCCATCTCTTGTTTGAATTCTTCAATCATTTCAGAATCTTTTCTGAAATCTTCAGGTGGACCTGCTTTTGTTGGGCTGTAATCAGGATCACTCCACTCATATTGACAGCGTGAACAAGCAAAATATCCTGCCATCGATGATGGCTGCTTTTCACCACCGCATCTGGGACAATCACCCTCTTCGTTTGCCTGAAGATTTTCCGCTGCCTCACGACGACCTTTTCTGAATCCAAACCCGCTCATAGTTGAACCACAACAATGATTCTTTTTCAACACTCTGTATCATTTCTTACCTATGGAGTTATTTTGTTATAGTGTTCATCTCATACATAGGGTTCAAGAGTACCACGCTTGTCGGCCGCTCTGAGTACTATGCTGCGACAATGCAGGGCCCACGGCCACTTTAGCGGAAACAACTGCCCGACATGCAATGCTGAGGGCAAGTTCATAATGTCTGAGAGAGAATCAAATTCACTCGGAAGAATGCTTGCACTCGTCTTGAGACACTCACCGGAGAAGTTCGGTGTTGAGATGGATCTCAATGGCTGGGTAAACATTAGAGAGTTATCCGAAGCGATTCAAAAGCAGCGCCGCCACTTCCATTGGTTACGCAGCTGGCATTTCGAGGCTATTGCTAACGCAGATACCAAAGGACGATACCAAGTCGAAGGTGAAACAATCCGTGCAACCTATGGTCACTCGATTGAATTAGAGTTGGATCTTCCAACCGATAACATTCCAGAAGCGCTTTACTGGCCATGCGAAACAGAAGCGGTTGAGACTCATCTAGAATTGGGAATCACGGCTGGTAATAGGAACCATGTTCACCTATCCAAGACTATTGCAAATGCGATGGAAGCGGGTCACGTGAGAATTTCCCGTCCTGCTATCTTAGAGATTGATACCACTCGAGCGATCGCTGATGGCCAAATAATCTGGAGAGCTGGAACTACAGTTTTCCTTTGTGAAGAAATGTCTGCTGATTTCCTCTATCATGTCGGATCCGATGACCCGATGATCCAAGAGATCGTCGCTCAATGGGTAATCGAAGAAGAACAAAAAGAAGAAGAGTGAATTCACTAAGAGTATTTACCACAGCTGCCGCAGAATCCAAGTTCTGCCTCGATAATGCCACCACATGATTTGCATATATCGGAATCAGATGAAAGGGCCGATTTAGAGTTTTCAACACTCGGAGGATCTGGCATTGCTAATGCTTGAACGATTTGAAGTGGGTCAGAACCGATCTTTTCGAGCTGCTTGAACCGATTATTGAAAACAATTGCTTCTTGTATAGCAGATTCTAGTTGCCATTGACGT
>CAUZVL010000078.1:0-5499 GCA_963583355.1 Candidatus Thalassarchaeaceae archaeon | reverse complement strand
CCGTATCATGGCAGAGTTGCGCTTGCAGACTACTGGCTCGGGAGTGATTCCGGGTTCAGAGTTCACTTTAGCTGGGCTCGAGGAGGTCATCGAGGGCGAGGGAAATGCTTGGCTAGACATTCTAAAGCCAGATGAGGAGGTCAAGCAATGGCTCGAATCCCTAGGAATTGACGAATTGGCGGTCGAGGATATTTTTGGCCATGCATCCGATACCGTCCAGCGTTTTGACCTGCATCGATTCATCGTCGTACGAGCAAGAGATGCTGACAACCGGCTCGATACCGAGCCGGTTGCAATAATTTTACGTGGCAATTTGATGATTACCGTCAGAGGAACCAGAATTCCTGCACTCGATGTATTCAGTCGACGGCTAAAGACAACCGATGAAGACGAGGTCGCCATCGGAATCGATTTCTTGCTCTATGAATTACTCGATTCTATCGCTGATGATTGGACACCGATCCTTTCGGAATATTCCAATAATCTCGATGACTTAGAATACCAAGTTTTCGACCCATCAAAATCATATGAAGGCTTACTCGAAGGGATCCACGACCTGAAAAGATTATTGCGTGAAGCGAACAAATCGATTGAATCTCTTCAATCGGCCTGTTTCCGTTTGCTAAAACCTGGTGAAAGATTGATCGCTGAAAGCGCATTACCATTTTACACCGATTTACAACAATTAGCAAATACACTCGTTAAGAGATGTTCAGCATATTCTGCTGGTGCAACCAGCACCAGAGACACATACCTCTCCCATATTAGCATGGATTTAGCCCTCTCTAATGCTAGACTAACCGAGGTTATGACCACACTTACCATCATCGGTGCTATCATGCTCCCGCTAACATTAATTGCGGGAATCTTTGGAATGAATACCATATTCCCGGCCCAATTGGACCAAATCGGTGGCTTTTGGACTATCATAGGCGGGATGATTATTTTCAGTATTTCTATGTTGACTTGGTTCAACAAAAAGGGTTGGCTATCAAGCTAGTACTGACAGCACTAGCAACATTAACAATTTAGTGTGGTCTGTACTAGTTGGTTTATGCCCGGGGCAGCGATGGCGGTTGGTGACTTTGTCAGCCTGGCTAGAATGTCTTTGGTTAATGAGCCCTTATTGGCTAATTCTGCTATCACCGGGGAGTTGAGCAAACTTACTTTAGCGAGAAGTGGCCATTCTTATTTTGCTTTGACCGATTCGAAGGGTTCGATAGATTGTGTACTATTTGGTGGCAATCAATCCTTTGAGCAACAGGATATCAAAGTTGGTCAAATTATCATTGCTTTGGGTGGAATTGACGTTTATGTGAAAACCGGAAGAATGCAATTCAAAGCGAGTAGAATTCAGCCGGTCGAATCGATTGGGCAATTAGAAAAAAGCCGGAAAGCTCTGATTGAGAAATGGCGAGTAGATGGCACCATGGACCGGGCTAGGACGCCTATTCCACAAATTCCAAAACGGCTGGTTATCATAACTGGTGCCGGTAGTGCTGCGCTTAGCGATATGCAAAGACTAATCGATAATCGATGGCCTAATTTTGCTTATTCTATAATTCCAGTTTTGGTTCAAGGTGAGCAAGCCGCTGGCCAAATCATCGCGGCAATCGCTCAAGCCCAATCGATTTCAGATTTGATTATCGTCGGACGAGGTGGTGGTTCTCCCGAGGATTTGTGGGCGTTTAATTTAGAGTCGGTTTGCCGTGCAATTATAGATTCAAAAATTCCTATCGTATCGGCTATAGGTCATGAATCGGATTTAATGGTTAGTGATTTAATCGCCGATTTGCGCGCATCTACCCCTTCGAATGCGGTCGAGCGAGTAGTGCCGATAAAGCAAGACTTAGTTGATGAAATCTCAATGGTAGGAGACAGAATCGATTTTGCTCTCGACCGGTTTTTGCAGTCTCAACATCAACAGATTCAAAAATTGAGATTGCAATTGGCTGCTGGTCCAATGCGGGGTTTGAACAAAGAGAAATTACGGCTTAATCTGTTGAACACCAAGATGGATAAAGCGGTTGATCTCATCTTTGGAACTCAGAAAAACCGACTGGCTGGTTATTCTTCATTATTGATTTCAACCAATCCAAAAAGGGTGTTAGAGCGGGGCTATTCAATGACTCTGGATCTAAAAGGAAAGCCGGTGACAAGCATCGCCGGGTTGAAACAGGGGGACCCCTTGACGGTAGTACTCAAGGATGGCCAGGTTGAGACTGAGGTGAAATAATGACTTATGCAAAATCTATGAAAAGACTTGAAGAAATCGTCACCAGCCTTGAGGCTGGTGGAGCAGACCTCGATGCGACATTGAAATTATTTGAAGAGGGGGCTACTCTGATAAAATCTTGTAAACTGTCGCTCGAAGCAGCCGAAGGAAAGGTCGAACAATTACGCCTTGAGGAGTGATAAAATGAGCCGGAAACATGCAGCCTTGCAACGAAGAGTTGCTCGATTCGCTGCTGATTGGCGCGACGTACATGATGAGTTACCTTGGTCAAAAAGAGAAATCGTCAAAGGTATTCTGGTCCTAGAAGACGGTGAAGTAACCATCAAAGTCACTCCGCCCAGACCACATTGTCCGTGTTGTTTATTGGATTTGAATCTATTCAGATCAAAATTGTTAGAACTCAAAGGTGTGACATTTGCAACAATAGATGTCGTCGGGATCCCGGCTTCTGACCGATGGAGTAAAACCATCAATCAATATCCATAATCCTCGCACTCAATTCAAGTGGTGACAACACTAGCGAACGTTCAACAATTATTGACCACAGTAGTGGAAGATGTGGGGTTAGATAAAGCGATTTAGCCGATTGATAAGGCGATTGATTCCGCCACCGGCCCATTGTTTTTTGATCTCGCCATTCACATAAATTGCGTTGAACGGAAGAACATCGATTTCAGCTACCCAAGGTTGATCGATTTTGAATCGGCCAAGCCCAGGGGTGTCGAGAAGAATTTTTCCAATTCTCACTCCAGAAGGAATTTCGAATGTTTGCAATTCTTCGGTCCAAGTTTCACAAGCATGACAACCATTTTTGCCAATTATAAGCACCGCTATTGGAGCTTGAAGGAATTCCTTCCAGTCTTTTGGGCCGAGAAGTTCCATCATTTATCCGTCCCAAATCAAGCGATGAACGAATCGCCCTTTGTCCAGTTTGCGCCACATAGGCCGCCCGCTTGAGTCGCTTGGCAAGTTCGTAGAATTTCAGACGGAGATCGCCCTGTACTCATTCCATTGATGGAGTACATCTCGACATTGCCGTCTGGGTTGACTAGAACTGTACCACGGAAACCGACGCCCATAGCCTTGTTCATCATGTTGAAGTCCTTTGTAACTTCGTGAGTTGTGTCACCAATAACCGGGTGGGTTACGCCTGCTGGGAAGATTGCTTTATCTGCGAACCATGCTTTGTGGGAGAAGTAAGAATCGGTCGAACAGCCGATGACTGTAATGCCATCATCTTCAAATTCTTCCTTTAGTGCTTCAAATTCGACTATTTCGGTTGGGCAGATAAGGGTGAAATCGAAAGGATACCAGTATATCAAGTACCAGCCACCTTTCAAGTCTTCACCGCCCATAGTTTTCTTCTCGCCGTTATCGTAGACGGTTGCACTCCAATCTGGAGCTTGCTTTCCAATCATGTTTCCCATGCTGATTCCTCAATCCGTCCCGAAGGTGGAGGGGTTATCAAGGTGTGCCATTATTATTCAAACGCGTCCAAGTGGATGAGTTGTTCCACATCGATTCTTTTGTAGCCGCGCTCATTTGCATCCTCGCCAGCCTTGACCAACATTCTTCTCATCCAACCGAGCATCATCAAGTCCTTCATCTTGTCAAGCGCATCGATAAATGAAGCTGGATTTCCACCCAATTGAGCATGTTCTCTGATATTGTGACCGGTTTCATCGACCACCTCATAGTACCACAAAAGCAATTCTTCGACTGCGGCATCGGTGATCGGCATTTGGGCAAAGGTTTTGCAAAGACGCCGTAGTGCTAATGGCGTGAGTGCAGAACCGGAGACTTGACCATCGAGAAGGTCTTCTTCGACTTCTACAATCTGGTCAGAAGTCGTATCTTCAACTATGACAAGTCCTTTTTCTGCAACCTCGAGATGACGGGGTTTTATGGTTGCCACCCGGTCTTTTGCCGCCGCTTGTTCGGCGTGATTAAGAATTTTTTTCATAAAGGTTTCAAGATGCTCAATTCCGGCTTGAACCGCCTCGGACCCAACGCTTTCAAGGTCGCTCAATTGAGCGATCATCAATTCTCTCGTCCGATTATAATTAAGTCGAGTGCGGTTGGTATCGTCAAGAGTTTTTTTGTCAGGACTTGCGTTTAATGTAGCGCTTTCCATCTCTGGAACCATCCGAGTTACCTCTTCGACCATCAATTGAACCATCCGGTCTTTCACCGCTCCTGCAAGGCGCATTTCAGTAAAAGATGCAGCGACTGCACCGATATGAGAAGGAGAATACGGTTTGGCCATCACTATTCCACCAGTCCGTCCTCACGGCCGAGGGCTTGAGAGACTTCCCATGCGTGAAGGCACTCGTGGCCGCCAATAAAACCGCCAGCTTCCCGGCTTGGGCCGATGAATTCCGCAGCACAAAATTGACAGAAAACTTGGACGATCGGTTCGTTATAATAGGTGCCGTTTGGGGTTATTCTCTCGACGATTCGCTTGCCGACATCGGCCTCGTTCCAATCGCTGGTTTTCTCGGTAAAGTCTTCATCTACAATTAAATTTTCAGTCATAATTATCACCATTCTGTTATCCATGGAATCGCACCATCAGCAGTAATAGGTTCCATACCTTCCTCGGTTTGGACCCAGGTATCTTCACTGCCGATTGAACCTTGTTCAAATACTAATTTTGGCTCGATTGCCATGGTTCCGCCCACGCCGAGTGGGCGGTCAAATCCTGCTGCAACAACCGGAGATTCATCGAGTTGAAGTCCGACCGAATGGCCTAAGAATCGACTCATGTCGGGTGCAATTCCCATCAGATTGTCGCCATGACCCATCTCGACGGCTAAAGCATGGCCTTGATTCCAAGCCTCGCTACAATCGAGGCCTTGGTCAAGCACATCGACGACGGTATCTTTGACCGCTAACATGTCCTCAAGCCGCTCTTCCCAAATTGAATCAAGGCGTCCGGCAACGAACATCCGAGTCGCATCGACAACGTAGCCTCGGTGAATATGAACAAGGTCGACCAGCACCGGCTCATCAGCCTTTATCTTGCTAAATCCGCTGCCCATTGAAGCCATTGGATGAGGCCCGGTCCCGCCGACTGCAGAATCGAAAAACGATGGGATTCCGCCGGCTCTTCCGGCGACTATTACCCCGCGATCACACTGTAATGGGAAGCGGCGCATCTGGACATTTCCGCCAAATCCAGCCGCCCGACTAACCGCTTCAGCCGCTGCAACCAATTCGATCTCGGTCACACCTTCGCCACCGACAGCCTCGACTGCCTCGAA
>CAUZVL010000077.1:0-5547 GCA_963583355.1 Candidatus Thalassarchaeaceae archaeon | reverse complement strand
ATCAGACGGCTTGGCCCGCATATACTTCAATTGAAGGGTAAAACGAATCAAGAATTTAGTTTGTCACGTAGGAATAATCCCAGTCAGGTGTACACCAACCAGGGAGATCCATAATGCTTGCAGGATTGGATAATCCGATGCCCCACAGCATCAACGCTGCGAATAGAAGCGGGAAAACCGCGGTTCGTGTATAGATGATAGGATCACCTTTCAAGTGCATGAAGAATCCAGCGATTCCGTATACCTTGATAATTCCGACACCGATTAGAATTGCCCAAACCGTATTTACACTCAGCCCTGTAACGTAAACTGCAGCTACCTCAAAAATTGTAAAAAACATCAGAATAAGGAAATTTACGAAATAAACATCCGTACCCATCTTATCTGCTAACTTCTGGAATAATCCAGCGATTGGTCCTGTATACTTGTGTTCGCTCATTTAAATCACCTCAATACAAATAGAATGCTGGGAAGATGGCTACCCATGCCAAATCCACAAAGTGCCAATATAATCCGAAATATTCGATTCCTTGGCCGTTCTTTTCATCGTAGCCGACAGTATCAGCCTTGAAAATCATGAACAGCATAACGAGTAATCCAATGAATACGTGCAGCCCGTGGGCACCGGTAGCGATGAAGAAAATCGACCCGGCTTGAGTTCCGATATCGAATCCTTCTGCGACCAAATGGCTCCACTCGATAATTTTCAGGACAATGAAGAGAGAACCTAAGAGTACGGTTGCAATCAAATAGTTACGGACCGCTTTTTGGCGAGTCGGCAATAATTTTCGCACCCACTTGGTTTCAGAAGGTTTCCAATCGACGTTTTTAGAGGTTTTTAAGGCTAAAACGATTGTATAAGAAGAGATGATCAGAGCAAAGGTATTGACCGCTCCAGGCAATAAGGTCATGATATCGTGGCGAAGTAAATCCGACGCCGTAATCGTGTCGACTGTTGTACATCGGCCAGAATCGACAGCCCATTGGGTACACCAACCGGTTCTCATCCTAAGGTATGCGGAGAAGAAGGTTGCGAAAACCATCACTTCAGAGATGAGGAATACCCACATGCCGGCCTTTCGGATATGTTGTCCGCCAAATGGCTTACCAAGGGCGATTTGTTCCTTTGCACCAACCAGATCTTCTCTCCACCAATTACCGATTCCGATAATCAAGATTACAGATCCGATAGATGATATTGCGAAGCCACCATAATTTGCTGCGATATCGATACCCAGCATTGATTTAGCAGTATCAACTAATCCTGGGAATCCCATCATAAAGAATAGCAATCCTGTGGCCATTAAGATCGGCGAAGCCGAACCATGATGATCATCTCCATAGCCACCCTCGTGCCCATTATCCTCTGGTCTGATACTATTGAAAAATCCAGAGATGATGTAGAATGCGCCGTAGATGAAAGTCATGACCATGATGGTCTTTCCTGCGACGGTCCATGTCAAGTATGAAAGGTGAGCTTGTTCCTTATTATGTTCAGCGGTTTCATACTTTTCTTCCGCTTCTTCTAGACTTTTTTCGGTTTGATGATAATCTTCAGCAAAGACGCCAGTATTTTGCGAACCATCGTTGACCCAACGGTCTTCTGCTAAGTGGAATTCGTCCTTTGCATCGACATAATCAGCATGAGCTATCTCGTAAGGCTCGATAGTATCATCCCAAAGGCCGTGCATCACCGATCCCAGTCCAACAGTGAAAATCGTAAAGGCAACCGCGCCAATTCCAATTATTACCGCTCCGATTATGACGGTTTTCATCCAAATCTCATCATCGACATCGTGTAATCCGTGTCCGCTCATTGGCTCACCTCCTCGTTGTCTTTTTCTCCAATCGCCCATAATTTCTTACCGATTTTATCGAGAACTCCAGGTTCGCGGTGTGATTCATCATTAGCATCTAACTGAGTTGGAATTACCGCGAACGAAGGCGTAGGTGGCGGGCTGGTAGTTGCCCATTCGAGCGACCATCCACCCCATGGGTCTTTGCCGACCTTTTCACCATTCTTCGAAGAATGGATGAGATTCCAAACTAAGATCAATTGTGATAACCCAAAGATCATCGCAAAGATTGAAATTGCCATATTCAATTCTGCAAAACCAGAATCAGCAGCATAGGTATGAGTTCGCCGAGGCATACCCATAATTCCAACCGCATGCATCGGCCAAAAGGCTCCATTGAACGAAGAGAATGCGATTAAGAAATGCCACATGCCCAAGTTCTCATTCAATTTACGGCCCATCGCTTTAGGATACCAGTAATAAATAGCCGAGAATAGTGCGAAAACAGTTCCACCAATGAACACGTAATGGAAATGAGCGACGACGAAATAACCATCATGGAATTGAGTGTCTAATCCTGCTACAGGGAAGAACATTCCAGATAATCCTCCAAGGGTGAAGGTAATCAGGAATCCTAGAGACCATAGGGTGTGGGTTTTGAATATCAGCGAACCACCCCAAAGAGTTGCAAGCCAATTAAATATTTTCACACCGGTAGGTATTGCAACGCCCATGGTGGTTAACATGAAGATAGAACGCCAATAGGGATCCATTCCACTGGTTAACATGTGGTGGCCCCAAACTATGAATCCAACCAATCCGATACCGACCATTGCGTAAACCATCGACTTATAGCCGAAGATAGAGCGGCGGGCGCTGGTTGCTAATACCTCTGAAACTATTCCGAATGCGGGTACTACGACGACGTAAACCTCAGGGTGACCGAAGAACCAGAACAGATGCTGGAATAGTAGTGGGTCGCCACCACTTGTGAAGAACACGGTTCCAATGGTACTGTCAAAGAGAAGGAAGAATACACCGATAACAAAGGCCGGTAGGCTGACATAAAGCATGAATACGCTGATCAGCACCGACCAAGTGAATAGAGGCATCTTCATCCAAGTGACCCCAGGTGCTCGCATGGTGAAAGCTGTAGTGATAAAATTGATACCGCTGAGAGTTGAGGATGCACCCAATAGTGCAATTCCAGATATGAAGGCAATAGTTCCTGAATTCGGGCCTTGGGCGGTGCCTAAGCCGGCTAGAGTAGAATACGGTGGGTACATGACCCAGGTGATGTCTGCAGATTCACCGGACCAAACCCCGGTGAAAATCAGTGGTGCTGCTGCTACCAATAACCAGAAACCAAGTGCGTTAATCCTTGGGAATGCGAGATCTTGTGCACCGATTTGTAATGGCAAGATGTAATTCATAAATCCAGCGATCATCGGCATTGCCGCCAAGAAAATCATTGTGGTTCCATGGAGGGTAAAGAATGAATTATATTCATCCATAGTCAAGAAATCGTTTTCAGGCAATGCTAATTGGATTCTGAATAGAAGTGCGAGAAGTCCACCGACCAAAAAGAAAAACAACCCAAACAAGAAGTAAAGCAATCCGATCTCTTTGTGGTCGTGGGTGGTTAACCATGGCTTGATGTATGACCAGAAGTTTCCAATCGAGAAAGTCTCAGGATTGCGGGTGTAGAATACCCACATCACTCCAACTAGAATTAAGCCGACAGCCAAGCCGATGACGGTCATCAGGATTACTAATGCGCTTGCAGAAGAAGCCTTTGCCGAAGCATTTGGCCCAGCTACATCGATTATTTTGGTCGCATATCCGTCATTTGCATTTCCATCGCCACCATTCACAGCATTGCCGTGTATGGTGATTGTAGAAACGGCAGTATCGTCAGCAGGCGCGGTATATACGAAGGTCCAAGTATCGAAATTATTCAATTCCTCGGTATGGGTTAATCCGCCGGACATTTCCTTTGCTGAATTACCTTGAGCATCCTCTAGATGGGCTATAACTCCCCCTCCGCTGATTAAAATTCTGAATCCTGCAACATTCCCGTTATTTGGGGTCGCACGGACCAATGTTGGATTAGTTACGCTAACATTGAATGTATATTCGCTACCAGATTCGAATACTTCAGGCAGCCCATCGACTGTGATGATTGTACTTGCGGATTTGTCGTGACAATAACAGCCCTTATCACCCGCTGAGCCGACTCCGGTAGGTAGTGCATTCATCTGAGGTACTGCGAAAAGAGCAAGCATCAATAACGCGAGGACTGCAATAGAGCGAATATGCTTCATAATTCTCAAGCCTCCTTTAATTTATTGGCGAATACGACACCATAATCAGCAGTATCACAAGAGTAGCCTTCTTTGGCCACCACGGTGACGGTTCCGGTCATTACAGAGTGGTATTCGCCACAATATTCAGCACAGCGTACAGGAAAAGTTCCAGCGTCATTTGGTTGAACATACATCCAAGTCCCGCCATCTAAACCAGGGACTAGATCTTCTTTATTTCCCCATTCTTGTAGCCAAAATGCGTGTTGAACACCTTGGTAAACACCGTTTTTATCACCGTATTTGTCGGAGTGGAGATTGAACATAACATCTTCATCGCATGGGATGAAAAAGTGCTTGATCATCAATTGACCTTCTGGGATATGGGCCCATGTATGTAGAATATTATTATCGGCATCAGTTATGGTGACAGAGGAATTTATGTAATCGTCAAATGCGCTATTATTGGTGATGATTCCATCGATCAAGTCGAGACTCCACGTATTAGAACCTTGAATCACGTTAGCGGTAAATCCAACTCCTGAGGCCGCGTAAATTTCGAGGCTATCAGACCATGCAACATCGAAATCAGCGCTAGGATCTTCCCAGGTTAAACCATCCTTGTATCGGTATTCCCATTCCCATTGAACACCGTTAACCTCTATGGTAAAGGTCTCGTCAGGGTCTGGGATAGCGCCCCAGATAATATTCATCGAACCGAATGCGATGTAGGTGACCCAAATAATTAGCACAGTTGGACCTGCGAACCAAGCGAGTTCGAGTTTGAGATTGTGGCGCTCTTTAGGAAAGGTGCCAACTTTGAGTTCTTCCTTTCCAGCCGGCTCGATGCCGTCGCGGAATCTAAGGATTGCAATAAACATCCAAGTAAAGGTAAAAACTCCGACCAAAATCGACCAGAACATGAATTTGTCATACAAGACATCGAACAAGGAGTTCTCATCTGGCCATAACTCACGCGAAGCGCCCATGGCCCAAGGGCATAGACGACCGTATTAAGCGATTGTGGAAACCCAAGGTTCTCCCTACGGGAGATTTCGGCATCAAGAGGATTATTGGGCTTTGACCTAGTGGCCCGAACCATGAGCGTTTCAGCCTGCGTTCAAACCACCCTTGATGGCGAGGTTTTAATCGAAATAGAAGTTCAACCAGGATCTTCTCGTCAAGGCGTAGTCGGTTTTAATCAATGGCGCGGAAAATTGCAGGTTGCGGTCAAAGCCGAAGCCCAAAAAGGCAAAGCAAATAATGCGGTTTGTTCGGTCCTATCAACAATATTCAAAAACCAAGTAGAGGTGGTATCTGGCCATACCTCTCGCCAGAAAAAAGTCTCGATAAGTGGCCTGAATGCTAATGAAATTATCACCGTTTTGGAGGGATTGATTGAATCGAGTTGAACGGTTTGATTTAGCCGCCCAAGCTTTGGCCCAAGC
>CAUZVL010000076.1:0-5562 GCA_963583355.1 Candidatus Thalassarchaeaceae archaeon | reverse complement strand
TAGGTCGGTTGTTGAACGATAGGCTGTTGCCAACCATTTTGAATGCCGTTTTGTCTTTGAGTATGGGTGTTCTCAATAGCCCTTGAAAGGAGACCCTTTACTTGTTCACCCTCTTCCTCATATTGATTGAACCAGTCAGGCAATTCGGTCTCAGCAACACTTTCTAATTCACCTGCTGATTCTTTTATCTCAACCGAAAGGACATCTGAATCGAGGAAGGCGCCAATCGTTGGCAATGGTTCGAGGATGACCGGTTCGGGGGTTGCAATCATATCTTCGAGTTCTCTTGCTCTTGGATATTCGGAATCTCTAATCATTCGATTCGCACTCGCTCGGGCCTCTTCTAAAGTCATTCCATTTTGGATCCTCTGAACCATTACGCAAAGTCTTGTCAACGAGGCATCCGCACCAAAGATTGCATGGCAATCTCCAGCAGCAGTATCCAAGGTCACAGTAGGTCTACGAGTGATAAAATGAGCACTCGACAATACGATTCCCGTAGCACCCATCAACGCTTGAGCCTTGCCGGATAACCCTCGCCAAGATGCCCAAATTAAGATTGAGCCTACGATGGCAAGCCAACCTGGGATAAGGGTTGTATTGTGGTGATGAACTCGATCGAGTGCATCTAATTTTAAATCGAGTGCGTGGCCGTGACGTGTTTCAAAACAAAGTTGATTATCGGATAAAGTCGCTCTGACTTTACCACGAACTCCACCCAATGAAAGCGAGCGGAATACCTCTACCTGCTCGCTGACACTGGACCCCTCTGGCCTTGTGTCCATATGCATCCCAACTGGCTCAACCTGATGTCGCGGTTATGAATCCACCGTAGGTGAGCCCATCGATGGGGCTTTTCTATGACATCGCGCTTCAAAGCCGATTCAATATTGCAGAACCCATAATACGGGGTTTAGAGTCCAATTGTGCTAACAAAACCGTTGGAGGGTTTTGTTTTCGAATGAAAATCGGTGAATCCCATGCGATTACCATCTCATCGCCAATAGATTCAATTCGACCTACTGCGAATTGTAAATCGACGCTTGCGTGGAGAATGTCGCCTACTTCCAACACCCTTCTTTGGAATGGAGATTGAGTCAATTCAACCTTGCTCTTTTCATGTTTATCAAGAGAGATCGGAATAGTTATTCCCTTGTTTTTATCTTCAATTCGCGGGTGAATCACCAATGAACCGCTAACCAAATGTTCTTCCTTAGCGTTCCGCATGGCGATTCCGACCCTATCGCCTGCTACAGCTTGAGCCACATCATCATCCATCACCTGTAAAGATTTGACCACACCCGGGCCATCTGCTGGTATCATTAAAAAGTCATCGTGTACCTTTAAAGTCCCCGATTGGACATAACCGATTGCGACCAAACCAATGCCTTTTACATTGAAATGTTGGTCGATTGGAATAACCAATGGTTCCTCTTTTGCAGATTCTAATTCGGATGAAATCTCGTCCATCAGTTCGTATAATGCAGCTCTTAATTCGATTCCATCGGTACCGAAATTAGTCCAATCTCCTAAGCCTACTTGCCTGAATAAACCCTTGACTTGGTCTTCATCTACCCAATCTCCTGAATCTGGGTTGATGATGAAAATCCCCCTTTTGATACCGGCTGAGGCGTATGCGACCAATACCTCTCCAAGGTTTGCATCGATTGCTTTTATCTCGATCATTCCGACCCTCGCAGCGCATAATGCATTGAATAATGGCCGGATTTTATCAGGTAATTTCGCCGGTCGGATAATCGAAAGAATCCTTGGCCCATTCGGCCCCACCTCCTTGTGGACATAGGTGTGAACATCTCTTTGGTCGCTCGCTTTAGCAATCGATTTTGCCAATTCATCGCTACCGACCATGGCAATATTGAGTACCGTCATAGCCTTGCGACCAGCGACCTGCTCTTGAGCCTTGGTGCTATCAAAATCCATTGGAATTAGAAATCTGTTGGAAATCGGTCAGTCGAGATTCGTATTCGGCTGGTCTCAAATTCCTAATTCTATCGCAGCCAAAGGTTTCGAGTGTAAATGAAGCTGTGACGGTTGCGTGAATTAGAGCGCCTTCTAACTCTTCCAATCCCACTTTACCTTCACCTTGAGATAGATGTGCAGCGAGCGCACCTGCAAATGTATCACCGCAGCCGGTAGGATCGATTACCTCGGCTATTGGAAAAGCGGGTAAAGATAACAATCCGTGGGGATGAAGAGCTAAGGCGCCGTGCTCGCCCCTCTTAACAACCAATATTCCCCCTTCCATCATCTCTTGCAAGGTGTGGCCAGCCCTAACCAAATTCTGGTCGCCGGCTAATAATCTAACCTCGCCATCGTTTAGTACAACGATATCAGCCCTTTTCAGCACCTCGAGTAAACCATCTAAGGCAATATCTATCCATAGATTCATCGAATCCAATAATGTCAATCTAGTTGGTGAAGTTTGGTCGAGAACGCTTGCTTGTAATGCAGGATGAAGATTTGCGCAAAATAGCACTTTTGGACTTAGTGCGTGTTTTGGCACGACCGGTTTAAAGTTCTCAAAAACATTGAGGTGGGTTTCATGGGTTTGCGCCTCTGACATATCTCCATGATAGGAGCCTTTCCAACGAAAAGTCTGGCCTTCAGCGGTTTCGACACCGCTAATCTCTAAGCCTGCTTCGACAAACCAAGAGATATGTCGAGGAAGGAAGTCTTGACCGACCACGCCTACCATCGAAATTCCGGCCCCGTCGAGCCGTTTATTATGAAAAGCGGATGAAAACCCCGCATAGGTAGCCGAACCGCCCAATTCATCTTCGCTGATGCCTAACGGCGTTTCTATGGAATCATAAGCAATGCTTCCAACGATGAGTACGTCCACCATCCTCAACCCAATAATTCTTGGTGATCATCGATATATTGAATCGTGATTTCACGATTTAGGAAATCTTCTTCGTCCATTATTCTGCGATGGAGTGGAATAAGATGTTCAACTCCGGTGATTATTGTTTCATCCAATGCGGTTCTCATTCGCGCTATCGCCTCCTCTCTAGTTGCACCCCAAGTTAACAATTTGGCTAATAAACTGTCAAAACAACCCGGCATCTCATAACCAGGATGGGCATGAGTATCACATCTAACTCCAAATCCAGATGGGAAATGGCACTCCCATAATCTTCCCGGTGATGGGATGAATTTTTTGGGATCTTCAGCGTTTAATCTGCACTGAATCGCATGACCATTCCATGAAATATCTTTTTGACTTAGGGGTAAATCCTCGCCTTGAGCAACCCTAATCCCGAGTTCAACTAAATTATAACCGGTGATTAATTCGGTTACCGTGTGTTCGACCTGAACTCGTGGGTTAACTTCTAGAAAGTAAAAATCACCGTTTTTATCTCGCAGAAACTCAAATGTTGCTAATCCTTTGTATCCGACCGATTCTGCTCCTTCACAAACCAATGCGCCGATCTCGGCTCTTTTTTGCTCGCTCAGCCAAGGGCCTTCCTCGACCAGTTTTTGGTGACGCCTTTGAATCGAGCAAAACCTTTCACCGAAATGTATAGCATTCTTACCATCACCGAGAACTTGGAATTCAATGTGTTGGGCACCTTCGATGTATTTTTCGACGAAGACTCTCTCATCACCAAAAGCAGATTTTGCTCTGCTTCGACATAATTTTAATGCGTTCTGAAATTCATCTGCTTTTTCTACGATCTGCATCCCGATGCCACCGCCGCCAGCAGCGGCTTTGATAATTACTGGATAACCGATATCATCGGCGAGGGCGATTGCGATTTTTGCACTTGAAATCGGCTCGCTGCTGCCTTTAGCGGTTGGTAATCCCGCTGCTTCCATCGCAGCACGAGCTTCTATTTTATCGCCCAACAAGGTGATTACCTCGGATGCAGGTCCAATGAAGGTGATGCCTTCCTCTTCTAATCGGCGAACAAAATGGGCATTTTCTGCTAAAAAACCGTAACCAGGATGAACCGCATCACAATTGAGTTCTTTTGCTGCAAAAACCACGGCTTCAATGTCCAGATAGGAGTCCAAAGGATTCTGGCGCATAATCGGATAAGCGATATCTGCTAACCTGACCGGTAAGGACAAACGGTCCTCTCTGCCATGAATTATCGCTACCTCGATACCCATATCGCGCAAGGCGCGAAGAATTCTAAGGGCGATTTCTCCTCGATTCGCAATCAGGACGCGCTTGAATGCCATGGGTGTGGCCAACCACACCTAATCTATGATGGCAGCGGTCGATTGGCTCTAAACAATAGGGGTTCTAAAGTCGATTTCGGGAACCCAATTACGGTTTTAAGACCAGCAGAACTAGAAAGGTGGGATTGACTTATAGGGTCACAAACATACTACCCATTATGGGGACTGATGACAACACAGGTGCGGCGACGGTCGAACGACTTGCAGGTAAAGATTTGAATAAAAGTGGAAAGGTGGTAAATTTAGTGATTTGTGGCAATTCTAGATTTTATGACTTTCAATGGCTCGAACAACAACTCGATGAGTGGATAGAACTCTACGAACATCCAGACTTAATTATCATCGGTGGAGCTTCAGGTGTAGATCATCTCGCAGAACGATGGGCAGATAATCAGGCAATTCCGATGGCGGTTTTCAATGAAGCATGGAATGCACCAAGAATCGGCCTAACTGATTCCGGTCGGCCAGAAGCTGCACCTTCATTGGTGGATGAGATGCTAGATCATGCAACCCATGTACTTGGATTCCCAGGCTCTAATTCCAAATGGACTACAGTAATGGTTGAACGGGCAATTGAGCGCGGAATAGAATCGATGGTAATTCCAACACCTGATTAATACACGTCACGCAAATAACGCTTTTGTTCACGCATCATTGTCTTCTCGATGAAAAAGGTCGCATCTTCAGCGCTCATGCCCCCATGTTCCTTCGCAATTTCAATAAGGGTTCGGTGAACATCTTTGGCCATGTATTGTTTATCGCCGCAAATATAGAAATACGCACCCTTTTCAAACCATTCCCATACCTCAGCACCATGCTCTTTCAACCTATTTTGGACATAGATTTTTTCCTCTTGGTCTCGTGACCAAGCGGTGGTAAACTTGTACAAATGTCCGTGGTCAAGCCATGATTCAATCGTATCTTTATAGTAAAATTCAGTCTTTTCGGATTGGTCGCCAAAGAATAACCAATTTTTCCCACTGCCACCATCTAATACCCGTTGTTCCATAAATGCACGGAATGGAGCAATTCCGGTCCCAGGGCCAACCATGATGATATCAACAGATTTGTCCAGCGGTAAGACAAAGGATTTTGTTGGGCTCATGAATACCTTGACATCGGTTTTATCAACTTCTACTTCATCAGCTAAAAAGACGGTACATAGTCCACCTCGATCCCGGTTGTGATGATTATATCGGACGATTCCAACAGTCAATTCAACCAAACCAGGATGGGCGTCGGGGCTAGATGCAATAGAATAAAGTCGAGGCTTGAGTTTGTCGACCAAACCTATGAATTCTTCTGGGTCATAATGAACGTTGAAATCCTTCATCACATCGATGTAATCGCGTG
>CAUZVL010000075.1:0-5585 GCA_963583355.1 Candidatus Thalassarchaeaceae archaeon | reverse complement strand
GTTGATCCTTGAGGGCCAATTTAAAGTATCGAGCTCTCATCGATATAAGCCTGAAAAGATGGAAAATTTTCATCTAATAACCCGTAGAGAGGGGCGGCATTTGATATTGGAATTCATCATCGAAAAGTCGAGCTATGAGATCGGCATCCACGGGGTGCCATATTCTGCTATGGGCATGGATGCCATTCGATTGGATGCTGCATATAGCAACCATAGCCCTTTACCTCCATGCCCAGATTGTGCCTCTGAACAAGATGTGACGATGACATGTGAGATGAGAAATGTCCACGGCAGATATGGTAATGGCCTATTATTGACCGGACCAAATTCACTTGAGGAGATGATGGAGGATAAACAGTGGGTATTCATCGAGGTAGGAATGCGCAAATTGGCACTTCCAAAAGGAATTATCAAATTGTTAAACGGCTATCGTTGGAAGGAATTACTTGTGATTCCTAACCCGGATGATGAATGAGCTAGCCCTCAACCGTTTGAAACGCTCTCAAAGGCCGGATATTAACCTAATGTAAATATCACAACCTCTGTTCAAAACAGGGACCAATTCGTAGAATCTCTGAGATGGTGGTTTAACAAAAACCACAGGTTTATAACACGCCCTAACAAAGGATTATAGTTGAACCTATCGAGGTGTGAAAATGACTGTACCATGGCTCTATAATGCTAAACCAACCGATACTGATGCGGTGTTGCCAAATGTGGGAAAATACCTCTCTATCAGTGGCCAAAATATCCGTACTATCGATGCAAAATCACTGGGGACCAACGGAGATTTAATCATCCGCCATGCGCCAAAACTCGAATCGATTACTGGGATGTCTGATACTCAAGATATTGGCGTAAGTATTAGATTTGAAGAATTAACTAATCCAGAAATAAAACTAGATCTCTTAATCGGTGAACTCGTAATACCTGACCTGGCAAACCAACAATATATTAGAATTCAAAGCCATTCTACAATCACATATCTCAGCAGCCATGAGCATTATCTCCCGGTATCAAAAGAAGGTCATGTAATCCATTTTCCTAATCCCTCTCTAAAAGAAATTAGATTATTCGGTTCTTGTAAACATCTTTTGATTATGGGTTCGGTCAATTTGGAAAAAATCACAATATCTGGCGATGGGATCATCGACCGTCTCGATGTTCAAGATAGTCCGAATTTGCAAAGTATCGATATTCGCCAACGAGTAATTACTGCATCGGTTGAAGGCTGTTTTATGTTAAAAACAATCAGGGGCTTGGGTGATGAATTGCGATTGGATGAGCGTCCGAGAACAAGTAAATTACAAATTGGAGGATTTTGGATCCAAGTTCCAAGATGGTATTGTGATAGACTTGTTTCGATGAGAATCAATCACTTTGATGCCAGTACGGATTGGTCAGACCTTGCTACTTGCGCAGATATGGGTGGGGTAACGATTGATGAATTAGCCCCCGGGCTTGCTATCGATAAGTTGGTTCAAGCCATCGTACAAAATGATATTTTGGAATTCGAATCTTGGGCAGGCCATTGTGTTTCGAGATTTGATGAATACATTGCGATGCGGATATTGGTCGCTTTGGCGATGGCGGGCTATAATGAGCATAAAATTCTGACAACTCGATTGCTATTGAGCAATTTAAATCGCGAAGCACCAATTCTACCGCTGGAATCGGTCAGCCGAAGTATGAGTTTGAATTATAGCATCCCATATACCGCAAGACCAAGGCGAAAAATACATCACGAATTCCCAGAGTGGTATACCCCAATCAATTCAGTAATGCCATTTAGCAAATTAGATTTAGAGATTTATCTCAGCACGGTATATAGTGATTTTTGGCTCGATTACAATCTCGAGTATAAACCATCTTCGCCGTATCGTCGAAACGCGGTCGATGGCGATCCTCGCATGCGTCAAATGATAGCATCAGTCTTTGCTTGTTCGACCAAAGAAAGGGCTGAAGGACGGGCGAAGGAGAGGTTGAAGTATTTGGTAAAAGAGATATACCTCGATGCAAAAGTGGCTAATAATCCACATTGTTGCGAGTTTTTAATCCACCATTTGGACCGAGCAAATATTGATGTAGATGAAGTCCTCAGCCCAATACTTGACAATATATTATCTGGCAATTTCGAGGAATGGACCAAACGAGCTTTGGTTGCAGCAATAATTTTCAAGACCAATTATTCACCCGCTAGAACCGCCTTGATGCGGCTAAAATCAAAAGGAAAGGTTGGGCTAGCCGAATCGAAAAGATCGCAAAGAATCGCGATTGCCGGCCAGAGGGCGTTTGGAGATGGAGGGTTCGACAATTATGAGTGGCCTTATTTGGATGGGTGGATTGAGTAGGTGAAGTGGGTGATTCCCAATGGTTTATAGGTGTACGCTAAATGAACAATTTATGGCACCTCCACAATGTAGAGAGTGTAAAAAAAGGATTCCTCAGAATAAATATATTTGCGATGAATGTTCGACCAGTTCTAACAAAACTACCGATTCTAGATACCAAGATTATCATTCGAGTGGCAAAGACGAAAACGGTGAATCATATTAGACAAGGTGAAACTTATGACTGAGAAACTGGTGTATTTAGACATGGATGGGGTCTTGGTTGAGCTCCCTCAAACCATAGATGAGATCGATGAATCTATTCGAGAATCTTGTAGAGCCTGGTGTGAACTCACAGGCGAGCATCATTCCGATTTTGAAGGTCTCTTCGCCACCCTAAAACCGATGGACGGTGCAGCTGAAGCAGTTGAGTTATTAATGAATAAGTATGAGGTATATTTGTTGTCTACCGCACCATATGACAATACCAACTCTGGTTCAGATAAGCGGCGTTGGGTTGAGAAATACCTGCCTCATCTGGGTAGGAAGAAACTTATTTTATCCCATCGAAAAGACTTGAACAGAGGGGCGTATTTGGTCGATGATCGGCCAAATAACGGTGCTGATAAGTTTGGGTCCTACGAAGGACAGGAATGGATTAAGTTTGGCAGTGATGAGTTTCCAGATTGGAGTTCCGTCATCGAATATTTAATGTAATAATTTACATCATTGATTGGCCTTAGTACCAACATTGGGTACTAGGTGATGGAAATGAACATTTGTAAAATATGTAAGAACAAAACCGACGACGTTGTTCGCTGTAAAAAATGCAAAAAGTTGGCCTGCAGAAGGTGCACAAAAATTGGCAATTGCCACATCAAAGCATATGGCAAAAGGCAATTTAATCAGCTGGTCGGGGATTATGGTGCGAATGGTCATTACTCTAATTGAGGGGGATTTTGAACTCAGGTTTATATGTAACCCCTGCGCACGAGGGTTATATGGGCAAAAAGGTAAACCTCTATCTCGACGACGCGACTCTCAAATTATGGGAGAATATACCAAGTGGCCAACGCAGTACGTTGGTTAAGGATGCAATTAGGTCCAATGCGGCCAAGATGGATGTGGATCCAGTTCAAGAAATGCTGATGAAACTTCAACATGAATTGATGATGATAACTGCACAAAAACAGGACTTATCTCATCGGGAATCGATGCTTAGTGAAGAGATCTCTCGGCTCTCTTCCAAGCTTAGCAATGTAAAAATCGATAAAGACCAATGCTGGGATATATTGGACACCCAAGCACAATTATACCTGCAGTATAAGTTTGTATATCATTCTTATTCGGGTAAATCTAGATACAGTATCCACGGCATAGATGATGGCAAAATCAGAATTCTAAACCTTCGAACCAAGCGTACTACCTCCAACTTCTCTCAAAAGACCGTTGATTTGGCAATCGATCGATTGATTGCCGGTGGTGGCAAAGTTCCGGTCGGTCAATTCATCCCGGTCAAAATGCACGAGTATACCGTGGTCGCACTTCATCCGCGTCTGATAGTAAAGGATGGTTATGTTCAGTGGCTTGAGCAAGAGATGGTAGGGGTTACAGAAGAAATGCTTCCTGATTGCCAAAACGATATAACTCCTGATGAGTGGGTTTCTAATCAGGATTGGTTAGCCGTCTTAATCGATGGCAAGAAAGCTCACGCCTCGGTGGGGAGATCAGGTTCGTTTGGACAAACTAGCAAGATAGGAATTAGAATGATAGAGAGCCATCCGTCGTTTTCAGCAGAAGGTGGACTATGGGTGACGAAATATTTCATGTTTGAAAAGCCAGGTGTTTTCACTTGGGGCCATGATATGTCGGTTCACAAGATGTATATTCCCAACTGATACTTATTCTCCTCAAGAGTAAATATTTGAGAACTTATTTTAATGAAAACCTTCATACAATTCATAACTGCAAATGCGCTTAGAGTTAATAGAATGGAGATTTCGTCGGCGCTATATTACACGCCTTTAGGATTCCTCCCGGCCTTTATCGCTCTCAAAAACCAATTAAGATATGCCAAGCTACCGCGAAAATTGCAACGTCTGCACAGGCATGAGTAATCCAAACAATCCAAATGCTTCGGTATTCCAAATACAGCCATGAAAAGACCGTTCCACCAATGAACACGCCCAATGAGGCAATAACTGCGCCAAGAGGATCTAGAAAGAAGACGAGTGCAATACTGTGGTGAAGTGTAAATACTGCCGAAGAAAGGAGTGATGGCAGCCATTTACCTCCAACGAACTGTTCTATTTTTGAAGTGATGAACCACCGAAATACGTATTCCTCTAGTACCGAATTTATGAACACCCAAAACACGATGGCTGCGGCTAATTTCCAGGGGACCGTCAATCCAACAGGGGCAAGAATTGCCTTCAAAGCATCAGGTTGGAGCATCAGTTCTCCGAGGATGAAATAAGCAAGCCAGACGATAAGCATCATCCCGAGTCCTAGAATTAAGGCCATGCCCCATCCACCTTTTTTTACAGGTGACCATGAAAACTTCTGTTTTTCAATATAGATGTGCCAAAATGCGGGTAACCCGAACATCCAAATCTTCGTGACAATAAAAACGATCACCGCCAAAGCCCCTGCTTTGAAGACAAATCCGGTTATGACTGAGACACTTGGTGCAATACCGACTAAGAATAGCCCCAAAATCGCAATCGTGCGTTTTTTAATGATAATTTCAGAACTCTCGTGAAGGGTGTCTGTCATTTTGAATCAAGCGGTACTCAGGCCATCCACTCTTCAATGTTGACACAAAATCATCTATTAATTATCAGTTTCATCTTTCATATTTGAAGAGCCAGGTGTTTTCACTTGGGCCATGATATGTCGGTTCACAAGATGTATATTCCCAACTAATGCTTATTCTCCTCAAGAGTAAATATTTGAGAACTTATTATAATGAAAACATTCATACAATTCATAACAGTAGGTGCGCTTGGAGAGAATCAAATGGAGGTCGGACCGAGGTTAATTCTACTGATTGGGATTAGGACTGAAGATTCAATTGCGCCGATTAAGCAGACAATCCAAATGGTGAACCAAAAAACCATGGAAGCACAAGGTCAAGATGATGCTATCGGTTTTTACATCGGGTGATTTAATGCCTTTAACCGAAGTGAAAACGTCACTAAACCCTTGGAAATCTGATTTGGGCGACCTCAAACAGCCAAGATGGAATTTGGATTT
>CAUZVL010000074.1:0-5603 GCA_963583355.1 Candidatus Thalassarchaeaceae archaeon | reverse complement strand
TTCCTGGATGGTTTCAACCACATTGTCGATCGCATTTTCAACCCCTCTACCGAGCCAACGGGTTGGATCACCATCACGCAATTCAATCGCTTCGTGGGCTCCGGTCGAAGCGCCGCTGGGAACAATCCCCCGGCCGAGCAATACGCCACCTACATAGCAATCTACCTCGACGGTCGGATTTCCACGACTATCGAGAACCATTCGAGCATCTAGACCGGAGATGATGTCAGACATGTTAGTGCCTCTAATCGGGGGGGAGGTGGGCACCGTCTTTGAATCAAACCCACGATTATCAGGCTTTGTTAAGCCATCTCATCCAATTTGCAATCGCCGATTGCACTTCAGGAATTTGGTGGTCTTCGGTACAATCTCTAATCCAACACAGTTGTTCTTGCTCTGGAGTGACTGAAAATAATTCTCCTTTGAACAATAATTCTGGATCTTCAGTATTTACCTGTTTTCGCCGATCCTCGATAAAACAATGAATCAAACTGCGTGGATAATGACGCATGAGTCCTAGAGACGGTGAGCAATAGACCAAGGAGGTATTCAAAAAGATTAGTGACTCTCCTGATATTTCATCGACCTCGTGGCCTTCGACCTTACAACCGTCGAGCATTGCAGCAACATCTAGTTGGTACCAATCGTGAAATGAATTACACATCTCAAGGTTTACTACATCGTCGAGGAATGCTTGAACCGCAGCCAGAGAGGCGGATTCTTGAGGACACATCAACCATCCTGAGACGCTGGGGTCATTTGAAGGCGATGGTTTGAATAAAGTGATAAATGCTTGGTGAAAACATAGATATTTCCGAAGGTATTTACTTGCAAATTGGCGATGGTTTGAATTCCCTATATCGGAAGGATTCCAACTAAAAATGTAAAAAATATATACTTTTTTTATTGAAATCGGGGGTTTGGGCACATTCATATACGGAAAGTGGTAGGCCCGCTCATGGCTCGAATCGCTGAGATTGATCGCACTATCCTAGCAGAACTACGCAAAAATGGCCGAATGTCCTTCGTCGACCTTGCAAAGCTGGTTGGGGCGAGTGAGAGAACCGTTCGAACCCACGTCCGCAGAATGGAGGAGCAGGGGACAATTCGCGGCTATACTGTTAGAGAAGGCGGGGTTGGACTTACTGCGTTGATCCGCATCAAGGTTAGCCCTGGAGCAGAAATCGGCAGTTTCGCCGGCGAGATAACCGGCTGGGAAGGTGTCGAAATAGTCTACGAGGTTTCTGGAGAAGCAGACTTGATCGCATTGGTTCACGTCGATGATACCATGGCTCTTCGAAGCCTTTTGGATAAGATGTGGATGACGGCGCCATCCGACATAGCATCGACCACCACAGAGCTAGTTTTAGAGCAATACTGATTCAACCCTTTATGGGTCAATGTTATTCGCAATCGAGGATTCGGACTCGATATGCGAACGGGTGCTATACTGGTTACCCTCATCATAATCGCCGGCGCTTTTTCTGGTTGTTTCAAAGAGGATGTGGTCGTACCCGAGCCGAAAGAAGAGGAGGCTCCAGCTGGGATTTATGTTACTGGACCAGATGGTTTACCGGTAAATGTCCCGGCAATTCCGATGACTTTCCAATTTAGCGATGTTGGAGAAATCGGTCCTGAGCCGAGCATTGGAATCACTTCTAGCGGCTGTATTTTCTTCATCGCGATGGAAAAGGTCATGCGGTCGTGTGATTATGGCGCGTCTTGGACTAATTCTGCTGATTTCGCCTCCGCTCCTACTACCAGTGACCCATATGGTTGGGTCGACCCGATTACCGACCGAATTTTCAATGTTCAAATGGTCGGTTTAGCAACCACATGGATCGCCTTTAGCGATGATGACGGTGAGACATGGGTCGGAAATCCACACGATTCCGGTCCTGTGCCATTGAACGACCACATCAAATTGGGTTCGGGTCCTTGGACCGATGGTGCTTATGGTGCGCTGGGCCAAGCCAGCCCTGTTTACGAAGAAGCGGTTTATTTCTGTTATAACAAATTGGCTGGAATTTTTTGCTATACTAGTTTTGACGGTGGCGCAACCTTCGAAGTCGGTGGCCAAATTTACGGCCTTGCAACCACCAACGGAGGCTTGCACGGAGCTATTACCACCGCTCCAGATGGCACGGTCTATGTCACTCCCCGAGTCGCAACCCCTACCGTAATCATCTCGAAAGACAATGGATTATCCTGGGATACCCGAACCATGGGTGAGGATGTTGGAACCCCTAATCCTCGTAAGAATTCCGAGGTCGGAACAGATACGGATTCAAATGCTTACCATATTTGGACCGGCGCAGATTCAGGGGTGTACATGTCTCGTAGCATCGACTCTGGAGACTCTTGGGAACAGGAAAGTATCAGGATAAGCCCCGCAAATGTCATCTCGTCGACCTTCCCGCAAATTGATGTTGGAGACCCTGGAAGAATCGCAATAACCTACCTTGGTAGTGAAGATGGGGACGCTATTGGAGAATTGGACATAGATGGAGGGGCTTGGGACGGAAACCCTCATTATGCCACCGAAAATGTCAGTTATTATCTTTACATAACTTATAGCTTAAACGCTCTTGACGAAAATCCAATTTTCCATACTTACCGTGTATCGCCCGACCCGGTTCAAATCGGTGCAATCTGCCTCAATAGTGGCGATTGTAGAGATATTGGCGGATCTAATCGTAATTTATTGGATTTCAATGATTTGCACATCGACCGTGAAGGCAGGGTATATGTTGCATTCGCAGATGGTTGTACCGGGGATTGCGCAACAATGGAAGATCCTAAACCTGAAGATTCTCGCAGCCGTCTCGGCTCGGTTTACTACCTTGCAACCGGACCAAGTTTGTACGTCGGTCAGCCTGAACTCGAAGCATTATTGTGATCCAAGTATTATCGATTTAAAAATCGAAAATCGCTGAATCATCTTTGAAGGTCTTAAATTCCAAATGGTTTCCATTTGGATCTCTAACAAAAAATGTCATTTGCTCTCTCGCCAGCCCTTCATAACGAGCATAAGGGCCGATCACGATCTCATCTGCAGCGAATTTGGCCTTGAGCATATGCCAATCATCCCATTCTAATACCAAGCCAAAATGGAGGTCGGGAATGAGTTTTCCCTTCGGTGGTTCGGTTGCAGCCTCTGGCATTTTTTCAACCAATTGTGCGATCACTTGGTGGCCGTGGAAATTAAATACAGTCGAATGGTCAGAAATTCGCCCGGTAGAAAAACCTAGGGACTCGGTATAGAATTTTATTGTCGAAGCCATATCGATTACCGGGAATGCCAAATGAAATGGCCGCAATTTTTTCGGTGGGGAATAATCTATGCCGCACGACTTGCAGACATCGTTCTCATCCCAATTACATTGACGGCGGCAACCCGACATTTGAAAACCTCAGTTTTTCCATTTAACCGAGCAACCAATCGATTCGGTTCGATTGATTGCTGGTGGATTTCCTACGGCTAAATATTCCATCGCATCATCTAATTCGCTGGTTGTCGCATCGATTGGATTACGAGGTGAATCATCGAGCCGGCCCCTGTAAACCACAATTCCATTCGAATTAATCAGATAAAATTCCGGAGTTCTTAAGGCGCCCCAAACGCTTGCTATCTCTTGGGATTCGTCGTAAAGATAGGGGTATGACATCCCCTTTACAGCCCGCTTCTGCATATTTTCAAATGAGTCTTCTGGATAATTATTGGCATCGTTAGAATTTATTCCTACAAATCCCATCCCCAATTGTTCAGCTTTTTTTGCTGCTTTTTCAATACGACTGATATTGCCGATAACATAGGGGCAATGATTGCATTCAAACACGACAACTGTGCCGTTATCGCCCATTATTTCCTCCAAAGAGAGCATTCCCTCTCCGTTAGCGTTTGCCAGACGAAAACCGCTGACCTCATCTCCAGGCTCGTATCCCATGGATGGCCGAAGTAGGGTCAGCCATATCACATAGTCGCTATTGCCATCTCGCACTCTTCGAGGCGTCGACGGGCCACAGCATTATCAGCGTCAATCGATAGAACGCCTCTCCAAGCACCAAGGGCTTGATCAAATCTTTTACCGCCGTGATGGATTGCAGCAATGTGTAAGCGGGCATCTAAATGATCGCCATCGCATCTTACCGCAGCCTCGAAATCGGCCAATGCCGAATCCTCGCGCCCCCAGTCGAGATAGAGTAAGCCACGCTGATGCCAAGCATCGGTATGATTCGGCTCTAAGCGGAGTGCTTCATTGAGGGGTGCTTCAGCCTTTTCCGGTCTTTCCATGGCGATATAACATGCTGCTAATTGTGTTAGCCCATGGTAGTGGTGAGGGGCGGCGGTGACGATTTCCTCGAGGTCATCACGAGCGAGAGTCCATTGTGATTGCATCATATTTGCTTCGGCTCGGCGAAGTTTTGCCAAACCTAATCCCGGTGCGATTTCAAGTAAGGTATTGGCATCGTCTAAGGCTGCCTGCGCATTGTCCAATCCCATGTGCAAACTACAGCGGTTGAGCCTTGCTCTAACATGGAGATGGTCTGATTCAAGCGCCTCGTTAAAGTGGATTAATGCATTCTTGAGATGGCCTTTTCGGGCTGCGATATTTCCTCTGACATAAGACATAATTGCCCCATCTCCTCTTATTGAAGCCGCGTCGATATGTCGTGTAGCTTGCTCGAGATCGCCCTTGTCGAGCGCTAAGAGTGCGGATTCTGCCGCCGCGCTCGGATCTTCATCATCCATCAGTCGAACTGCGCGAGTCAAGGTTTCCCCGGCTTTCTCGGTTTGACCCAATAAGCGTTGAACTCGCGCCAGTCCTAACCAAGCGATACCCGATTCCCTATTGATTGCCAATGCTTCTTCAAAAGATGTTGCTGCATCGGCCAAAAGGCTTTGGTCGGTTATTCCAGAACCATCCCTAAGACGGTCTGCTTTGGCGAGGTTCATTCGACCCTCGACAACGAAAATATCCGCATGTAACACCTCCTCTGGAGTCGCATTGAGAAGATCCCATGCCTCGGTATGACGTCCTTCCATCAATCTACGACCGATGATTGCTGCTCGTAATTCGCCATCGTTTGGATGGTTATCAAGACTTTTTTCTAAAGCGAGGTCAGATTTTTCAGTCTCGCCTGCCGCTTCGAATAAATCGGATTTTAACATAATTAATTCACAGCCACCCGCTTCGAGAGCCACCGCGTGAATCGATGCTTTGAGGGCTTCAGAAGAGCGACCGTTGTCTTGGGAGAGAATCTTTGCTCTAACCGCCCATGCAATACCGTTTTGTCGATCCAATTCCAAGCAATTATCGACGCTCTCAAGCGCTTTTGGCATCTCGTTGAGTGCGAATAAAATCTCTCCTCTCTTGGCCCAATCATCGCTGCGCGATGGGTCCTTTGCCAATGCGCTTTCAATCGCTTCAAGTGCTTCAGATCGAGAACCTGCTCGGTCTCGTAAGCCAGAAAGAAGTGAGCGGTCTGCCGCGGTATCCAAGCCGAGTGCTTCCAATCTCTTGACATCCTTTTCTGCAGCGTGGTCCCCTAAGTTTGCTAATAGATGGGCGTGGGCTCGTAAAAGGTCTGCGTCATCTGGA
>CAUZVL010000073.1:0-5652 GCA_963583355.1 Candidatus Thalassarchaeaceae archaeon | reverse complement strand
AGAGATTCAGGGAATGAATCGACGCTTGCAAATACAATATATAGGCCACCAACGAAGACGTTTAGCAACCAGAATCCGGTTGCAAGGTCGAAACATCGACCAAAGCCGAAATGTGCACCGGTCTCCTCGGTGCTTTCACGGATTTTCATACTCCCCAATATCAATGCCATACCAACTATTCCTGCTCCGATTCGGTGAAACATTTGGACTATTATCCCAGGTCCATCAAAACTTGGGAACCATTGGCCTTGGCATTGAGGCCAACCTCTCGGGAAACCTACTGAACAACCTTGGTTGAAATTTCCACCTGCGGTACTAGCAACCCACGCCCCAAGAACCAATAAGATTAGAATTGCAGAGGATAGCATTTTGAACCTTTTTAATTCGGAATGGACAAATTTAGAAGGGGCTTTGAACATCGGCCAATCAAACCCTTCGGCTCGCCTCATTTGAAACCAATTCCACAACAGAATTGAGACGAATGATAAGGCTAATACTAGATGTAAAGCGACCGACCAATCTACATTATCGTAACGCACGGTCAGATAACCAGCTCCTCCTTGAACGATTAATAAAATACCAGCAAAAAATGAGGTTTTGACAAGATCCGAACCGTAGGTTTCTTTTTTATTCAAAACTATGAGAAAAGTGGCCAAAACCGGGATAGCCATAATGCTTGCAAGAAAGCGATGAGCCCACTCTGAAAAAATCTCAAATGTAGAATAGCGATGTTCTGTCCCTCTGCTATCGTACTCTCCAGTCTGGTCGTACCACGCGCCTTGGTCATCCTCTGAAACCGAAAAGCCCCAAGTTCCAAAACATTGCGGCCAATCCGGGCAAGATTCACCGGCATCAAGTACTCTAATCGTGCCACCGATAATGATTATCATCAGCGCCATCGCCGTTACAACAAGTGGTAATGTCGATGGGCGTCGATACCATTTGGTCTCCATCAATCTGCCGGGGGCCGTAGGCCCTCCTTTAACAAAGCGGGTCCCTTCGCATTGACTGATGAGATGCATTACAATTGTCGTGTCCCTCATCATCTTGATGTCCTTATCGAACATGTCAGGTGCGCTATCGAGTGCAGGAGATGAATCTGAGAGTGGTGTAATACTCGATATTGTCGTCATCAATCTCTCGTGTCTAGAAGAAAATACGACTTGTTCGGCTTGGAGGCCGGACAACTTTGTCGAATATTTCACATCGGATAATTGCGAGCCTTGTGGCCCGGTCGAACAACAATTAGCCAATAGAGAATTGGATAGGGCATTCATCATGAGCCATCACCCTTCGGATTCGAACGATTTTTGGTTGAATGCATCGAAGGTTCGATTCCAAGAAACCTATCTGTTGTGGGGTTATCCGAGTTTGATCATCGATGGTTACGGATTACTTGCTGGTAAGACCCAAGCCCAAGAATTGGATGCTGCGATATCCAATTCAACAACTAATTATTCAGGCATCGGACAAGCGAGTTTGGAAAATGAGACTTTATCTGTGGTTCACAACTCTATTGATGTAACCATAGATGTGTGGACGGCCAAAACCTATTCGTACCAAGGCCATGATTATACAAATTTAGCTATTAATATGACTAGAATGGATTCCAATGAAACGATTGTTGATACCGACGGCGAACACTTGGTTATCGTGATGTCGAAACCTGGCCAATTACCATTGGAAATGATTTCCTCAATTCCACCAACCGGTTATTTACCCGAGGGTGGGATTGGTGAAGCTGAGGTTTCAACGCCTGTAAACACATCTACAATTGTGATATTAACGGTTCTTTTGGCATTGTTAATCCTACCTGCAACCCTCGAATTAATTCGGCTAATCAAGCAAAAACCGAGTGATTTTGAGCAAGAATAGGTAGATTTGGGTTGCGCAGGGTTCAAGAATGGGGTGCAGGTCGGATAGGTCGCACGAATCGTGCATGAGGTGTCTTTCATGGTCAAACCAATCAAACCACATACCCGCTTTGAGCGTGCTAGAATCATTGGTGCACGCGCCCTCCAAATTGGAATGGGTGCACCACTGAATGCCAGTGAGGACGTTTTACGCAAGGCTTTCAAAGCTGAACTAATCTCTCTATACGGAATGGAAGAAGCATCGGTCCGCTTCGTTCTAGACCCGCTAAAAATCGCTATGTACGAGTACGATAACGAACTCATACCCATAGATACAGATCCTCATAATTAATGAGGCTAATTTCCCACGGCAAAACCGTAGAAATTAGAATTTTCTACATCGGGTAATTGATCTCTTTTTACCAATAGGGTTCTCACCGCCCAAAGGTCTGTGAAAATCCGGTATTTTAGAGTCATTTCTAGATAATCGACTCCACTAGATCCTCCAGAACCCATTCTCCGTCCTATCATTCTCTCGACCATCCTGACATGGTGACTCCTAAACAGTAGCATTGATTCTTCTAATTCGACAATTGTATCTATCAAACGGCGAGGCCAAGCCAATAATGGTAATTCGCGATAAGATTCGATGAATAAAAGTCCAGCTCTAGTAGAATTAACCTTACCATCTGGCATTAAAAAATCTCTTGCCGATTCTACTCCTGATTCAATTCGTGGCCTGATGGTCTCTTCTTCCCCATGGCCAATTTTAACCATGTGGGCAATTACTGACTCGCCATGCTCAACCATGATTTCGATATGGGATTCTACAAAAGAGGTCATTATAGCCTCGTCACCTGAAACCCCATGTACTGGGGTTCGAGATAGCCAATCGGATAAGACTTCACGCAGCGATGGGAATGTACTCATCCGCTCTAATTCTGTCATCACCTCATCGCTTAATTTACCTTCAGAATGCAATTTCCGGTTATGAGCCATCGGATCCATACCACCAATTCTATCCTCCGGCCTCAATCCAAGAAGCATCTCAAGTGTACGCATTTGCCAACTTTCGAACCCTGATGAAGTACCTAGGCGATCTCTGAAACCCAAGAAATCTTGAGGTGTTAGGGTTTCCATTACTTTCCATTGCTGGGTTAACAACCTAAAAATTTCAGTACAGCGTTCAAGGTGGTGTACGATTTTGGGTATTGAAACCTCATCAACACTATCTCGATTCATTAATTTAAGCGCTTCTTCCAATTCACGATTGATTTGTTTGAACCATAACTCAAAGGCTTGATGAGTGATGATAAAATGTAATTCATCATTACAGGGCTGGGATGAATTACCTAAGGGGCCACCCTGTAAACTGAGCAGGGTGTCCAATCGCAAATAATTTCCATAAGTCATTCGGCTCGCCGGAGTATCTTCGCCCATGTCTAAGCCACAGCAGGTTAGGCTTGAAACCTTGACGGCCAATATGTCGATTACTTTTTCTGATAATACAATACCAAATTTGGACTTGGCCTAAACGCAATTGTCATTAATCAAATACCGGACCCCTCGACATGGGCGTGAATATAGGACAGCTGCGCGATTGGCTAAAATCCTATGACCACGAGTCTATTACCATTGGAGTTGTAGCATCTCACTCCTCTCTTCAAATCTTACATGGAGCCCGAATGGAAGGCTTCCGTACCCTCGGAATTGCGGTCGGCGATAATCGCCGCCGATTCTATTCGGCTTTCCCTGGCGCTGAACCCGACAATTGGTTGATGTTGGATAATTATCGTGAGATGCTTGACCATGCAGAATGGTTTAGAGAAAGGAATGTCATCATCGTGCCACATGGTTCTTTAGTCGAATATCTTGGCACTTCAAATTTTAGAAACCTAGAGGTACCAACTTTTGGTAATAGAGGAATATTACACTGGGAGTCAAGCCGCAAGCGCCAACGAGAATGGCTTGAAGAGGGCGGTTGTACCATGCCGAAAGTAATAGACGACCCTCACGAAATAGATGGCCCAGTCATCGTCAAATATGCTGGTGCAAAGGGTGGAGAAGGATATTTTATTGCAAGAGATTACCGAGACTTCAAGCGAAATGTAAATCTTGATGAGGAATTCACAATTCAAGAATATGTTCTTGGTTGCCGCTATTATATGCACTTCTTTTTCGACCCGACCGCAACCGATGGATTCCAAGTTCAAGGTAGAGGGAGCCATGCTGGTAAGAATCTAGGCCGCCTTGAGTTGATGAGTATGGACCGTCGCGATGAGTCAAATGTTGACGAATTCTACAAATTGGGTAGTTTGCGAGATTTGCGAGAAATGAACCTTGAACCTTCTTTCGTGGTGACTGGAAATATGCCGGTTGTAATTAGGGAGAGTTTACTTCCTCGTGCTTTTGAGATGGCCGAAGGTACTGTATCGGCCTCATTTGAACTCGAAGAGGGTTCTAGAGGAATGATCGGTCCGTTTTGTCTGGAAACAATTGTTTCGGATCGTTTGGACTTTAGAGTATTCGAAATTAGTGCTAGAATTGTTGCGGGGTCCAATCCATTCGTTGGTGGTTCGCCCTATAGCGATATCAATGAGCCATTCATGTCGACGGGACGTAGGATTGCCCGATCTATTCGTAAGGCGGTTCAAAACGGTAATTTAGAAGAGATTCTGTCCTGATCAATCATCTTCTTCATCCATGAAGGCTGCAAGGGGATCAATCTCTGGTTCTGAACTAGCCTGAATCTCTACTTGACTTTCATCCATTAAGGCTGCTAGAGGGTCGGTCTCAGGTTCTGAACTGGCCTGAGTCTCTACTTGACTTTCATCACTTTCTTCCAATAACTCATTCGTATCGATTTCACCGCTCTCAAGAGCTTTGAGTTTCGCTTTGGCTTCTTGAACGAGTTTGGCTCTTTCTTCAGGAGATTCAAGAGTAAATTCACAGATTAATTGTATTGGATCGCCATGGGTTAGTGTACTTTCATACTCCGAAACATTGCCTCCAGCGTTGATGATTACCTTGAATTTAGTTGGATCTTTGGCTTTGCGCTTTTTGTGTTTCTTATAATGGTGAACATAGGCACGGTATAATCCACCTGGAGCTTTTCCTTCAGGCCAAACCACATTTTCTACTGGTTTCTTGGTTTCTGGTTTGACATTGGCATCTACATCTAGTTCGCCGCTGCATTGGGATTGGCGATTTCCACCATGAATCCTTTCACCAGAAGGGCAAACAACATGGAGATCAAGATCATTATAATTATTCCAAATCAATGAAATTTGAACATCGGAAGATTTCGCACCTTCTCTCTCCAGGCGTTCTTTCAATTCTTTCATCGCTTCGTCAGAAACTTGGCGAGCAGCCAATTCTTCGGCGGCTTTTTGAGACTCGATTTCGGCTAAGCGTTCTTCCTCCTGAGCAGCCATTTCCACCTGGCGCTGTTCTTCTATTTGGGCTGCTAAGCGGGCTTCTTCGTCCAGCCGATCTGCCTCTTTCTGTTCGGCAACTAATTGTCCTCGAATTAAATCAGCCTCTCTCTTCGCTTCAGATTCACCTTGTTTTCGAGTCTCTTCCTCTTCGAGTTGTTTTGCCAACCTTGCTTCATCTTCATCCATTTGTTCTAATATCTCATTCGCATCGAGCCCACCGCCCTCAAGAGCTTTGAGTTTCGCTTGGGCTACTCGAGCGAGTTTAGCTCTTTCTTCAGGAGATTCAAGAGTAAATTCACAGATTAATTGTATTGGATCGCCATGCGTTAGTGTACTTTCATACTCCGAAACATTGCCACCGG
>CAUZVL010000072.1:0-5747 GCA_963583355.1 Candidatus Thalassarchaeaceae archaeon | reverse complement strand
TCCTCACATACCCTTCCAGTTTGCCAGAATTCCTTGAGGTCGGGTGCGGGATTATCCTTTGCATGCTCGGTACCAAATGGAGTAAATCCGCGCTGGCGCTGGATATCTCTTTTTTCATATTGGAGCTTAATCTCGTCTTCAAGTTTGAAAAAAGCCTTTGCTACAGCGTATGACTTCCTTATATCCTCGAGGTCAATACCATGGCCGGTTAGAGCGAAAAAACCGATGTCTTCCAAAGCGGAACCCATTTCTTGGACAAAGTGATCACGGCTTTCTCCACCTGAATTCCAGTCCCTCAAATCACAAATCTTTAATTGACGCCCCATCTTAATCACGCATTTTTGCAAGAAGACGTAACATTTCAACATATAGCCAAATCAAGGTTACTACCAAACCAAATGCACCGTACCATTCCATGCTTTTTGGTGCGCCATTTTTGACTCCCTTTTCAATAACTCCGAAGTCGATAATAAGGAAAAGAGCAGCCATGCCGGTTGCGAGTAAACTGAATCCAATACCAATAACTCCGTTTCCGTGAATGAAAGGAATACTGGTGCCCATCATCATCAAGACCATATTTGCCAAATAAACCATCATAATTGCACCTGCGATCGATACGACCGCAAGGACGAATTTTTCGGTTGGCTGAATAATTCTGTAACGATAAAGTGTTAGCATTACTACGAACACGCCTACGGTCGCTATCAAAGCTTGAAGAACCACTCCAGGGCTTCCACCAAAATACCAATTTTCAACCACATAAGACATTGCACCTACAAATAACCCCTCGAGAAGTGAATACATAATCATCAATACTTGAGGTTGGGCTGGGCGGCTAAAAATGATGATTAGTGCGAGGATAAAACCACCGATTCCACCTCCGATCATCATCAACATAGCCGAACTCGGGCTCTGTGAACTAATCGAATATGCCATCACTCCAGTAATGAAAACTACTGCTAGCATAGTCATTGTCTTGGTTATAGTACCTTCTAAAGTCATGGCTTCTTGGCCATAAACTGGAGTAAAGTGATTCTGTTTTAGGGCCGGGTTACCACTGCGAAAAACCATAGTATCAAACCGAGGCTTAAACCTCCCCCTTTGTCAACCTTATGCGGGATTTTGCTCCATTTGCTGGTTATACCACTCTGAAAGTTGGTCTTCGGTCCAGCCGTTTTCCAAATAATCATTGACTTGTTTCTCGGTCCAGCGGCTAAATCTGCTCATATCTGGGCCATCGCTGGTAGAAGAGGCATCTAGAATCGGCAAATCCCACGATTTACTTTCATCAGGTATGTCGACGAAGTTGCTTTGATGCTCTTCTTCGCCTTTTGATTTCAACATCAATATTGCTCCCGCACTCAATAATATCAGAATGCCACCTCCTACGAGATAAAGCATGAACGAGAGTCCAGGTGAATCTCCTTTGGTCGAGGTTTCATCTGAATTCAGTTGTTTGTTTTGTTGGTTTGAACAGCCTTGGGTATCGGTTGCCGCACCCGCTAAAGTACCAGGGCAATCATCAATTGAATCCTTGATACCATCAGAATCTGTATCGGCATCAACGTTTGGTTCTTCGGTATTATTCCCTGGATTTTCGGTGCCGTTATCTGTGTTATTATCAACTGGGTCCTCAGGTTCAACCGGAACACATCCGAAAGTGATGTAATCATCCTCGCCATCACCATCAGCATCTGCCATAGTTAGGGCTGAGGTTGCGTTGACGCCACTTTGGGTTGCTGCCCACAAGATCTCTATTCCATCGAGAATGCAATCTCCGTCGGTGTCATTCGAAAGGGGATTTGAACCATAGGAATACTCACCGGTATTGTCGACTCCGTCGCCATCGGGGTCAAGCTGCGCATCGCCAGTTCTCGACCTCGCCAGACCATTAGCAATCTCCCAACTGTCAGGCAAGCCGTCAAGGTCGGTATCGGTTTGGCTATCAAGTCTATTCCAATCATCCCACCAAGATTCTAAATATGGTGCAGTAATTGCTTCCGAATGCAAAATCAAGCCCATTTCACGGTTGCGCAAAATTGAATTATCTCCCCAATTAATCGAAGAAATAAGTACACTTTCGCCATCGACAATCACACCTTTATTGTGCAATTTTCTAACCGTGTCATTCTCACTCATCAAAATAGCTTCAACGTCCAAGCCTTGGTTAACACCCCATTCTTCGTTGAGGTCGTTCACCGCTTCTCTAATCTCTGAATTTTCGTTGACATAATGTTGATTGATAATCAGCCGAATCGAAACACCCCGTACCGCAGCATCGTGAAGTGCATCGGTCAGTGGGTTTTCACCCCAGCCCCAATACCAATCCATTTCGAAATATTGCAAAGATAACAAAATCTCCTCATCCGCAGACTCGATCATATCGGTCAGTCCTTCGATACAATCATCTGGGCAAGTTAGTAATTCACCACTGACCGCACCGGTGATGGTTGGTGCTGTCGAATTCGTGACTATGGAATAAGGTGGGGTATAGGACCCGGATTCGGGTTGGTTGATAGTCGGGTCTTCGATGTGGAGTTCCGAAGGTTCTTCATCGAAGGCCATTCGTTCCAATACGATATTTGCAAGATCTGAGCTATCGACGATTACAGACCAATCTCTGTTGCCGCTGCCGTCGGTAGGCAGCGAGGAGGTTTTCCAATTTCCAGAGCCGATCCAAACGCTATCGGTATCTTTAACTGCAACTTTGGAGTGAAGATATTGGTAAGGAGAGGATGAAGAGGAAGAGAATTGCAAGACCTCGATTCCAGCATTATCCAACTCGTACATAATTCCTAAACTTTGGCCGACGGTATAATCGTCCCACCATGATTCTGGTTCATGAACCACAACGGTCACCTCGACTCCGCTCGCTTGGGCATCTATCAATGCTTGAGCGAGAACCGGGTGATGGAATTGGTAAACATGAACGTGAATCGATTGCTCAGCGTCATCGATCCACTCGACTAATTCAGCTAATCCATTATCAGGGCCTACCAATGGAATGACCGCACTATTATCGCTAAATGTATTGATTCCGCAGAAGTGACTTGCACCTGCTGTCGACCAGCGAATCTCCCAATCGGTGGCCGTATCGGTATCTGGCATATCGCCACAACCATCTCCTCTAAGGTAGAGGATTCGGTCGATTGTGGTCACGGGTTCAGAGATGGATACTCCACTCCAACCTTCGATGTTCGCAGGGCCGTTCCCGTATGTGAATGCATCAGCGACGATTCCCTCCGGTGAAACCAATTGAATGCCTGAGCCATAATTTGATAACCAAACCGGGAAATCCATCACATCATCAGCATCGAGTACGGTTATTTCACCTGCACCCTTTACCGAATCAGCATCAGGGCTGATGATGACCGATTCTCCGGCCAGAATTATTCCCGAAATGAAAGTTCCATCAAAAGTAGATCCTCCGGTTGAAACCTTGACGATTTTCCAACCGGATAAGAGGGCCGGTAATGAGCCGGTATTGGTGATTTCAAAGAATTCATCATTGCTGGCATTGCTGCGCTCTTCGAACATGAATCGGCTGAAAATCAAATCATCTGGCCCAGCATAAGAACTCGGGTCTGGTTCAGGTGCGCCGGGAGTGGGCCAAGCCAAAACTTGGCCTTCTCCATCCATTGTTTGACATTCGGTAGTAATATCCCAAGTGACATCATCAACTCCAATCCCATCAGGGTTCTCTAAGAAGACTCCTCCACCTAGTCCACTGATGAACCAATTGGGCATAGTGATAACAAAACGCTCGCCTGGAGCGATAACCGTCGATGTACTATTCCAAATAGAATCTACTCTTGCGTGAAATAAATCCCCGTCATCAGATATGAGTCTCCAACCAGCGAGGTCGATCATTTCGGTTCCGTTATTCAAGACCTCAACCCAATCGCTCACAGGTGTGATACTATCATCTGGGCAATGAGCGAGAATTTCGGTGATTGCAATCTCATTTGTACCAATATATGGTGAGGTGGTTGGATTTGGCTGACCTGGTGTTGGCCAAGGTGCTTGCGACCAATCTCCATTCCAATTCCAAACACTTTCCCCTTCGGTTGAATCGTTCCACTGGATATTGGAGATTATATTATTTGAGCCATCACGCAGTTCGATAATATCTGGATTTGTATTTAGCATATAGAAGCCGCTACTACCATTTACAGCAACTAAGGCGATTTCGCCCGGTTGAAGGATTGTATCATCCTTAAACGGCATATTGTGCGGGTAAATATTGAGGTTTCTCGAACCGGCGGTAAAGTGCCAGTTTGCAATATCGACGGTTCCATTGCCGATGTTGATAATTTCTAGCCATTCACCGTTTGGCCAATCCGAAGAATCGTTGCCGACCGCATCAGGCATTATCTCATTGAATTCGATATCCCCGCTGATGACAACTGTTCCTGGATTGGGATGGCCAGGGGTTGGCCAAGGTGCAGGTGTCCAAGCATCCATTGGGTTTGCCGATTGAATTAGCGAAACATTAACTCCGTAATCTTGGCTCCACCATGCACTTGAAACGATCTCGCCGAATTGGTTTACCAACATCAATTGGTCATATTGGCCCAACAGAATAGTATCGCCAATAAATTGAACCAATCGACGTCCGTCAGCAGAGATTGTAGTTCCCGGCTGCGAGGAATTGATATCTAAAATCTGCATGTCAAGATTTGTGATATTTCCCATTCCATCCAGAATCAACCATCCTTGTAAGTCCAAGTCGCCGTTACCAGAATTGTGTAGTTCTAGCCATTGACCATCAGGGAGTGGCGCTCCATCGGTAGTAGCATTCGATAAGACCTCGGTAATTTGAATCGGAGAGGTTCCGTTTACGATAAGATCCCAAGGCATTGGGTTAGTGGTTTCAGGACTCGGGAAGGCCGCTATTTCCATATTGGCCGCACCATTATCTACCATAGCGAATCCGGGTATTGTACTGGACCAACTCAAAGTTTGCGATGTGGTACCATTTGGCCATAATAGCCGAATTGTCTCGGCTCCATTATTGAGAAATCCCCATTGGAACGACCCGTTTACCGCAATAGTTCTACGTTCATCAACTAAAATATCCATCGATGAACCTATCAGATGAGATTCGTTGAAGGGCAAGATGTTTCCGGCACTATCTACAATTGTCCAACCGGTCAAATTCATGGTTGAATTTCCAGCATTCCAAATCTCAACCCATTCGCCACCTGGCCAAGTAGCATTATCTTCGGAAGGCCAAGGGTTCGCCATGACTTCACTCATTTTCAAATCTGAAACCACCGGGCCGGTAGCTGCATTATTTGCAGCACCAGGGGTGGGGGAATTTGTTGAAATCCAATCGGCGGTAGAACTGGAAGGGTCCTCTTCCAAACTAACGCCGCTCGCGGTATTATTCCAAGAAGCTTGATCCATAATATTACTCGAAGAATCACGCATGGTGATATAATCGAAAGTATTTGTCAGGTAAAAATTCTGACTTGCATTACGGGCTATTACCATATAATCTCCTGGCTGAATAGTCCAAGTAGAAGAATTACCAGTCTCAAAGCCGACGATACTCGATGAATCAAATGTCAAGGTTTTACTTGCTTTATTCTCTAAAGTCCAACTTAGAACATCTACAGCACTCGTTCCCGAATTAAATATCTCCATCCATTCGCCACCCGGCCAAGCCGCATCGTCATATCCGTTAGGATTAGGTAGTCCTTCATTCAAACAAATCGTTCCGCTGCAAGCAAGAGCGCGGCCAT
>CAUZVL010000071.1:0-5761 GCA_963583355.1 Candidatus Thalassarchaeaceae archaeon | reverse complement strand
GATAATACAAGCCGTGATAATATACAGTATTGCCTGCAATTACCATTTGGTAAGGGTTATCACCGCCACTATACATCGCGTTATCTTTGGCGATGTGGGCAATTTCGGTACCTGTTGAAACATTGATGACTTGGAATCCAAACGTTCCACCAATCCATAATTGGTTTGAATATCGGCCCAAATGCATGGTAGTAATCTCATTGCCTTGGAGAAATCCATTCGAGCTATCATCCCAAGTTGAAAGCCATTCGTTTGTGGTTAAATCATAGCGAGCAATTCCAACATCGTACAAGCCAAGATAAGCAACATCATCGATAACTTCTACCAATGCGCCATAGGTGGTTCCGCCCGACTCCCAATTATCCGTAACAGTATCTGATGTGGTGTCGATGATAGAAATACCACTAGCCCAAGTGCCTGCGTAAAGATCGGTTCCATTCATGTCGAGAGAGGTAGTATAGGTATTCCCTAACCCATCCGATGAACCTAAACAATCATCTAATTGGCGACTGGAAATACTGAATTTACAAACACCAGCATTGGTTGCTGCCCAAAAATCAGTTCCATCGTCGACGAAATCCATGAATGTCGTCGGCCGTGGCCAACCCTGGCCGCTGGAAACCGTGTGAAAACTACTACCATCCCAAACCCTAGCACCATTATTTGTGCCGATCAAGACATCGCCATTGCCAAGGGTGTGAAGGGCATATACTTGGTCAGAAGGTAATCCGCGCCCGTTATTACTGGCCCTTAGTGGGTCAAGAATTTGGTCGGTCACAATATTTTTTCTTATTACGCCATAGCCAGGTAGGCCAAGGTAAACCACATCACCACTAATCGTAATCGGGGCCTCGGAGACTCCGTCTATGCCGGTTGAGCGCCAAGATCCAAGGAATGTATCGTTGGTTATATCGTAACGAGCAAGTCCTTCATCAGCAGTTGCGATATATGCGATATTGCCGAGTAAGGCAATGTCTTCAAGGGCATTTGTTTGGAGAGCAGCATCACCTTGAGCGTAAGTTGTTATCGTTGCTGAAGTACGATTGATAATTGCCATGCCGTGAGTATAATGAACCAAAGCAATGATATCCCCTTGGGCATCGATTGATTTGATTCGGTTTGCCTGTAAGCCATCGGTTGTGTCATAACTCTCGATGATTGTTCCATTTGCTACAACATGCACTCCGCCACCATCTGTGGCTATGATGATGTCTGTACCAGAACTTGAAAGGCGGGTGATGGTATCACCAATTTCAACCGGTGCGAGCCATCGGGATTGGCTAATCGAAAATCGGTCAAGAATATCATCACTACCGACATATACAATCCCATTCAATTCTAATGCATCAGCCATGTCTCCGTTAGAAGGCCCGCTGCCAAGAATTATATCACCGGCATAAAATGGAGTATTGCCCGGCTCAAGAATAGCAAAGACAGCATGGCCATCGGTGACCAAAACTTGGTCGGTTGAAGGTGCTCTTGAACCGCCAGCCGGCCAGAGTAAGATGTCTTCACCTTCACCCAATTGGCCAAGGCTTGCCAAGGTGGTCGATGATGTGAACGAGCCAGATGTTGTATCATACGATTGAACCGTACTACCCGATAAAATATCGACTTGGGTTCCTACGACCGTCATCCCTTGGACCACATTGGATGAGAGCCAGTTAGAGCTAGACCATGTCGCAAGCCAGAAGTTGCCATTCAAATCATGGCGAGCGATTCCAGCGTCCCACGAAGAGATCAATAATTGACTCCCGGCAATGGCAAACCCACTGATGTAATCTGAATGTAAGGTATTTGCAGTCGACCAATGGCCGAGGGTTGTTGAGGTTGTAGTATCGAATCGGCCGACTCCACCGCCGACCAATGAGACGTAGAGGACACCATTGTGTTCGATTGTTTTCCAAGGGGTTCCAGCCGGCCAATCTGTAGTATCGCTCGCCTGTTCTAGAGTCCACCCGGTTCCGGCACTATTGAGCACCCATAATCCATTGTTGCTGATAGCATATAGGTCACCTAATGCGGAAATTGCCGCTTGTGAAAAAGTACCTCCCATCGGTTCAGAAGCCAAAGGGGTTAAAATTTCACTGGTCGACAAACTAACCGCTTGGATTCCTTGGGAGAATGTGACTATCAAAATTCTATCATTGGCAGAATCGATTTGTAAGTCATAGATACCATCACTATCTTCGAACTGGACCATATCGATGATATTTGGATTTGAATTAGCATCCAGCATTACCAATGTATCACCAACTGCTGCGTATAATCGGCCATCGACGGGATGAGAGACAGCGTCTTGAATCGCCAACTCGATTGGCTTGAGGGCAACAGCAGGATCTGCTGGTGCGAGAGCTTCGATAACCAAATCTGTAATTTCGGTACCGGCTGGTAAAGTGAATGTAGCACCGACATCCGATGTTGGAGAGAGTCGGCCCTGATGTGGATTATTGCCATCGAAACTATTGGTTTGGCCAAGCCATCCATTTCCGCCCCAATCGAATAATGTCAAGCCGGTATCTGGTGAAACCACAAGTGGTTCTTGAATTGAAATCCCGTTGCCACCATCGACCATTATTTGGAAACTCAAATTATCCAATGTCGCACCCGGTGCAAACTCGATTGTCCAGTCCACAGTCGCAGGCCACCCATTGACTGGGTCGGCACCGGTAGCATCTAGTTGAACCCAGCCGCTATCATGAGAACCCTCTTTGGCCCAATTGCCATTTTGAGGCCCGTCTTGGGCTGAAGTTGTCAAAACCGGAACTATTGTCGACAATATCATTAGCATTGTCAAAAAGACTGCTTTTGGCGCTCTTTTAGCAGGGCCATAGGCCCTGTCGTTGGTGGTCATGAACTACTATCCTAATTCAATGGTATATCAATCGAATGTACTCCTGTACCATTACTTTGAACCATATACCACATTATTTGGCTGATACAAAACCTTGCGAATCGGGCAGGTGTCGCATGCTACACCACACAAAGGTCAAACCAAAGCCCGACCCGAGTAGGTTTTCGGAGACGATGAAATGACCGAGAGCAGGCGTGAGCGCACCCTCAAAAAAGAGGCCCTCGATTACCATGAATTAGAGCCAAAAGGCAAAATCAAGGTCGTTCCGACCAAACCCCACGCAACCGCGCACGAATTATCGCTCGCATATTCACCCGGCGTAGCATACCCTTGCTTGGAAATCGCCAAGAGACCAGAGGATGCTTACCGTTATACCGCCAAAGGAAATTTGGTAGCTGTAATCTCTAATGGAACCGCGGTTTTAGGCCTGGGGAATATTGGCGCTCTAGCCAGCAAACCGGTGATGGAAGGCAAGGGATTATTACTCAAAACCTTCGCAGATATCGATGTGTTTGACATTCAAATAGATACCGAGGATCCAGAGGAGTTCATCAAGACCGTGTGCAATATCGCACCGACATTTGGCGGAATTAATCTAGAGGATATCAAAGCACCAGAGTGCTTTGAAATCGAGAGGCGAATCGCCGAGGCAACAAATATTCCAGTCATGCACGATGACCAGCACGGCACCGCGATTATTTCAGGAGCCGCTCTGTTAAACGCAGCCGAAATTCAAGGCAAGGTTTTGTCTGAATTAAAAGTCGTGGTTTTAGGAGCAGGAGCCTCGGCTATCGCTTCCGCAAATCATTATGTGGCATTGGGAGTAAAGATCGAAAATGTTTTGATGTGCGATTCTCAAGGGATCGTTACCAAATCCCGGCTGGAATCTGGAGGTGTCAACCAATACAAAGCACCGTTTGCTGCGAATCATTCAGATGGAAATCTAGCCGATGCATTGGTTGGTGCTGATGTGCTATTAGGTTTATCTCGAGGGGGATTAGTTACTGGAGAAATGGTTGAGAAAATGGCGCCAAAACCTATTATTTTTGCCTTGGCAAACCCGACACCAGAAATCATGCCGGAAGAGGTTTTGGCGGTACGAAGTGATGCGATAATGGCAACCGGGCGCTCGGATTACCCGAATCAGGTAAACAATGTCCTAGGATTCCCTTACATTTTCCGAGGTGCGCTCGATGTTAGAGCAAGAGATATCACCCAAGGTATGAAAATGGCTGCTACCAAAGCTTTGGCGAACCTTGCCAAAGAACCGATACCCGATTATATCGCGTTGGCATACCAAGGAGAAAAAATGGAATATGGTCCAAATTATATAATTCCAAAACCGTTCGACCGTCGAGTTTTGATTTGGGAAGCATCGGATGTAGCAGAAGCTGCAGTTAACGAAGGCGTTGCTTCAATCAAACCAGAAGATTTCGATAAACAAGCATACCGCGAGGCATTAGAAGCCAGATTGGGAATGTCCTATTCAGTTATGAGGGGAGTATTTAATCAAGTAAAGGGTCGCCGCAAACGGATAGTATTTCCCGAAGGAGATAACGAAAAAGTAATCCGTGCTGCTGAACAATTGGTCGACCAAGAAATTTGCATACCAATTTTACTTGGTAATGTCGAGACAATCACAAATATGGTTGAAGAATTACATTTAGAATTTGAATACGAGGTTATCAATCCGCGATATGACTCTCGCAGAATGGATCAATACGCTCAAGCATTATTTATGAGCAGAAGCAGAAAAGGCATGACGGTTGTCGACGCCCAAAGAATTCTCAAATCTCGACCGTATTTCGCCGCACAAATGGTGGTCGCCGGTGATGCAGACGGATTCCTCGGTGGGGTAACCAGAAATTATGCTGATGTATTGAAACCTTGTTTGGAGGTTATCGGTAACGATGAGGATAGCCATTGTGTAATCGGCTGTTATATGATGGTGGTCAAAGGGCGATTAATTTTCTTGGGAGATGCGACTGTCAATGTTTATCCAGATTCTAGAACCCTTGCTGAGATTGCGGTTCAAACCGCAAAGGTCGCCCGGAGATTCGGGGTTGAGCCGAAGGTAGCCATGTTATCGTTTTCAGATTTTGGCAGCAATAGAGCCCAGCGCTCGGAGCGGATCGAAGACGCGGTTGAATTAGCTCGAGAATTAGATCCAACCATGATTATCGATGGGCCGATGCAAGCGGATACTGCATTGGATTTAGATGTACAAAAAGAATATCCATTTATGGATTTCAACGGCCCTGCGAACGTTTTGATATGCCCGAATTTAGTTAGTGCAAATATCGCCTATAAATTATTGGAACAACTCGCCGATGCAGATATGACCGGTCCGATTTTAGAAGGTTTGGACAAGCCGGTTCAATTATTGGCCCGCTCTGACGGAGTTAGACATATCGTAAATATGGCTGCAATTTGCGCGATGGATGCGATTCGTCAAGAGGGTTATTGGGCTGGTCTCAACCGTTCCGGCCAATGAGATTTCCGTCGTCATCAAGGCGCCAGGTCTTGCGTTTAGGCCGCCAAATAGCACCGGTTACAAAGCCGGCACATAAACCGCCAAGCAAGAGATTAGGCCAACCATCAAGCGCATAACTTGAGAATCCCCGATAAACTGGAATCACGAAACTCGGAATTATTCCTAAAATTACGGTCCATAGTAGTTCAGTTCGAATATTTGCGGCAAAGTCAGCATTGAATGGAACCCTTGTCGGCTCGTTATCCCTCTTGGGCGAGACCACTAATCTGAAACCTACTTTAGGCAATGGTCGCCCGCCTGGTGTGGCGATACGAACGTAAAACCCATCTCTTTTTGGATGGCAGGTTTGGGAGACCCGGTGGTCCTTCATTGGACCAGCCATATCGTCGATTCGCGGTCTACCATCCATCTGA